>NZ_DATAGM010000149.1:0-5941 GCF_036263695.1 Phenylobacterium sp. | reverse complement strand
TTCCTGATGAGTTCAGTTCTGCAGGAGTGCGGGTTCCCGCCGGAGACCATCCGCACATGCCTCGACAGGCGCGCCGACACCGAGGGCATCCTCAGCCGTCTGCGCTGGCTGCTGGACGAGACCGGACCCGGGGATGAGCTGGTCTTCTACTTCAGCGGCCACGGGGCCCGGATCCCGGAGTACGGGGAGTGTTTCGAGCCGGACCACCACGTCGAGGCCCTGGTCCCCTGGGACTTCGACTGGAGCCGGGAGAAGGCGATCACCGACGACCAGATCTACTGCCTCTACGCCCAGCTGCCCTACGAGGCGCGGCTGATGATGATCTTCGACTGCTGCCACTCCGGCGGCATCCACCGGGACGGCGCGGCGCGAGCCCGGGGGATCACCCCGCCCGACGACGTGCGCCACCGCGAGCTGAAATGGGATCGCAAGACCCAGATGTGGGTCCCCCGCGACTTCCGCCGGATCAACGAGAAGTTCACGCGAGAGAAGGACGTCGCAGTCAGCTACTTCGGCCAGTCGGGGACCAACGAGCGCCTCGGGCGCGCCGGCATGCTGCGCGGCCTGTCGTCGGCTCAGTACGACGCGCTGAAGAAGGTCGACCCCGAGATGGCCAAGGGCCCCTACCTGCCGCTGATCATCGAGGCCTGCGGCGAGGAGCAGCTCTCTTACGAGTACCGCCACGGCGCCACCAGCTACGGCGCTTTCACCTACAGCCTGGCCAGCGTTCTGCGGCGCGAGCGCTCGATCAGCTTCACAGACCTGGTCCGGAAGACCCGCGAACAACTCGCCGACCTGCAGTACGACCAGGTTCCGCAGATACTGGGGCCCACGGCGGTCATGGAGTCGAAAGTGCCGTTGCTGCGGTGACCTAAGGCCGCTCCAGCCGCGCCACGAGGCTGGAGGTGTCCCAGCGGTTTCCGCCCATCGCCTGGAGCTCGGCGTAAAAGCCGTCCACGAGGGCGGTCACGTCGAGCCAGGCGCCGTTGGATTGCGCCTCCTCGAGCACCAGGCCGAGGTCCTTGCGCATCCAATCGACGGCGAAGCCAAAGTCAAACCTGCCCTCGCTCATGGTTTTCCAGCGGTTGTCCATCTGCCAGGACTGGGCCGCGCCCTTGCTGATCGCCTCGTAGACCTCAGCCGGGTCCAGCCCCGCGCGCCTGGCGAAATGCAGCCCTTCGGCCAGGCCCTGCACCAGGCCCGCGATGCAGATCTGGTTGACCATCTTGGTGAGCTGGCCTGAGCCTGGCCCGCCCATCAGCCGCACAGCCTTGGCGTAGGCGCCGATGACCGGTTCCGCCTTCCCGAAGGCCGCCGCATCGCCGCCGCACATGATGGTCAGCTGGCCGTTCTCCGCGCCCGCCTGGCCGCCGGAGACCGGCGCGTCGACGAAGGCCCGTCCGCTCTCGCCCGCCAGCGCGGCCATCTCGCGGGCCAGCTTGGCCGAGGTGGTGGTGTGGTCGACGATCACCGCGCCGGGAGCCAGCGCCGGCAGCGCCGCCTGCACCACCTGCCGCACGTCGTCGTCGGCGCCGACGCACAGGGCCAGAATCTCGGCGCCCTCCGCCGCCTCGGCGACGGTGGCGCCGGCCCGGCCGCCGTGCGTCTCGACCCAGCGGGCGGCTTTCTCAGGGCTGCGGTTGAACACCGCCACCTCGTGACCGGCCCGCACCAGGTGCCCGGCCATGGGAAAGCCCATCACCCCCAGGCCTACGAACGCCGCCTTCATCCAGAGCCCTCCGCGATCACCGCATCTTAACGCGGCTGATTCACCATGAGCGCTCTCAATAGGCGTTGCGCAGAAGGGCGTGGAGTCATGGCGGTCGCAGAAGGCCCGATCATCATCAAGAGGGTGAAGAAGGGCGGCCACGACGGGCACCACGGCGGCGCCTGGAAGGTGGCCTACGCCGACTTCGTCACCGCGATGATGGCCTTCTTCCTGCTGATGTGGCTGATCAACACCACCAGCCCCGAGCAGAAGCGCGGCATCGCCGACTATTTCGCCCCCGCCTCGGTGTCCGAGACCACCTCCGGCTCGGGCGGCATCCTCGGCGGCAATGCGCTGGGCGAGGACGGCTCAAAGTCGTCGGGCTCGCGAGCGGTGATCGAGGACCTGGCCCCCGAGGCGGCCACCCCCAGCGAGGGCAAGAGCACCGAGGCCGGCTCGCCGGCCGAGGCAGCGTCCACCGAGGCGCTGCGCGAGGAGCTGCAGCGCCGCGAAGCCGCCGCTTTCGCCTCGGCCGCCCAGTCTCTACGCCAGGCGCTGCAGGAGATGCCCGAACTCGCCGAGCTGTCGAAGCACATCCTGATCGACCAGACCCCGGAGGGCCTGCGCATCCAGCTCGTCGACCAGGAAGGCCGCTCGATGTTCGCCGAGGGCGCCGCCCAGCCGAACGACCGGGCCAAGCTGCTGCTGCGCGCCGTCGCCAAGATCATCAACCAACTGCCCAACCGGATCAGCATCTACGGCCACACCAGCGCCAACCTGAACCTGACCAAGAGCGAAGGCGACTGGCAGCTGTCGGCGGCCCGCGCTGACGGCTCGCGCCGGGTGCTGCAGGGCGCCGGGGTCGACCCCGACCGAGTGTTCCAGGTCTCCGGCAAAGCCACATCCGAACCACTTTATCCCGACGATCCCACGCTGGCCGGAAACCGACGCATCGCCATCGTGTTGCTTCGGGAGGCTCCGGTGCTTCCGGCTGACGCAGGGCTGTGACGCGGCGCTTGCGCGATGCCGCGGCATACCGCCTAATCCAGGTCTATCCGAGCGAGGCGCATCGTAAGTCCGTGACTCAGCACTTCCCGACGCGGCAATTGAGGTTCTTTCTCACCGCGCCCTCGCCCTGTCCCTATCTGCCCGGGCGGCACGAACGGAAAGTGTTCGCCCACCTGCCGCTGTCGGACGGCGCCAGCGTCAACGACAGCCTGACCCAGGTCGGCTTCCGCCGGTCGCAGAACATCGCCTATCGCCCGGCCTGCGAGTCCTGCTCGGCCTGCGTCTCGGCGCGGATCCCGGCGGCCGACTACCTGTTCTCGCGCGGCGAGCGGCGCACCCTGGCGCGCAACGACGACCTGGAACGCCACCTCGTCGAGGCCGAGGCGACCATGGAGCAGTTCGACCTGCTCCGGCGCTACCTGCTGGCCCGTCACGCCGAAGGCGGCATGGCCGAGATGACCTGGCCCGACTATGTGGCCATGGTCGAGGACACCGCCGTCCGCACCCACATCATCGAATACCGCCTGCGCTCGCAGGACCGCGGTCCCGGCGACCTGGTGGCCTGCGCCCTCGTCGACCTGATGAGCGACGGCCTGTCGCTGGTCTACAGCTTCTATGACCCGACCATGTCGCGCCGCAGCCTCGGCTCGTTCATGATCCTGGACCACATCATCCAGGCCTGCCTGACCTCCATCCCGTACGTCTACCTAGGCTACTGGGTGCGGGGGTCGGAGAAGATGGACTACAAGGTCAAGTTCTCGCCCATCGAGCTGCTGCGGCCGGAAGGCTGGACGCTGATGTCCGCCCGCGACGTCCCGGCCCGAACGGGCTGAGCCGCGCCTTGACAGGGCCGCGCGCCCGGCTGCCTCTCACCCGATGCTGACCTCGATCCGCACGACCAAGGAGAAGCTGCTCCGCGCGGCCCTCATGCTGGTGGCGCGCGACGGCTTCCAGGCCGCGACGACGGCGGCCATCGCCGACCTGGCCGGCGTCGCCGAGGGCACCCTCTACCGGCACTTCCCGTCGAAGGACGACCTGCTGATCGAGGCCTACCGCCGCCTCAAGGCCGAGGTGTTCGAGGCGATCAGCGACCAGGACGATTCCGCCGCCCCGCCTGGAGAGCGGCTGAAGCGGCTGTGGCGGGCCCTGTTCGACGCATACCGTGCCGATACGGAGGCCTTCATGTTCGGCCAGCGCTTCGGCGAGTCCGCGCTCGCCCGGCGCGAGGGCGGCGCGGCCCACGAGGCCATCGCCGGACGCCTGGGCCAGATCGCCCGCGCGGGCGTCGCCGCCGGCGTCTTCAAGGATCTGCCGGGGGACCTGATCTCCAACTTCTTCTTCGCGCCCGTCGGCTACATGCTGAAGGCCGAGCTCGCCGGCCGAACGTGGAGCGACGCCGATCTCGAGGCGGCGGCGCAGGCGGTGCTCGACAGCTGGAGCCGCTGAGTTTGCGTTGACCGAACCCGGGTCTCGGGCGTAAAAGGTCATAAATGTGAGTGAGCACTCACATCACCCCTCCAACTCAAGGAATCCTCCCATGATCCGTCGCGAGATCGGCCGAACGGGCCGTCAGGTGAACGCCATCGGCCTCGGCTGCATGGGCATGTCGGTGGCCTACGGCGAGCCGATGGCCGAGGCGGACGCCGTGCGCCTGCTGCACCAGGCGCTGGACCTGGGCGTCGACCACTTCGACACCGCCGAGCTCTACGGTTTCGGCGCTAACGAGAAGCTGCTCGGCGCCGCGTTCCATGACCGGCGGGAGAAGGCCTTCATCGCGACCAAGTTCGGGCCGGTGGGCAACCTGGCGGACCGTACGGTCCGCGGCGTCGACGGCTCGGAAGCCAACGCTCGCCGGGCCATCGAGCAGTCCCTGCGCTACCTGCAGACCGACTATGTCGACCTCTACTACCTGCACCGGCGCGACCCGGGCCGCCCCATTGAAGAGACCGTGGGGGCGATGGCCAAGCTGGTCCAGGAGGGCAAGGTCCGCGCCATCGGCCTCTCCGAGGTCAATGCCGAGACCCTGCGCCGAGCGCAGGCCGTCCACCCCATCGCCGCCGTGCAGTGGGAGTACTCGATCTTCACCCGCGACCTGGAGCGCGAGGTGCTGCCCCTCTGCGAGGCGACAGGCGTCACCGTCGTCGCCTACTCGCCGCTCGGACGGGGAATGCTGACCGGCGCCTTCTCACGAGACGCCCGGCCCGGGGCCAACGACTGGCGCGCGCTCGTCTCCCCCAGGTTCAAGGGCGAAGCCTACGAGGCCAACCTGGCGCTCGTGGAGGAGATCGGCGCGCTCGCTTCGGCTCGCGGCGTAAAGCCGGCCCAAGTCGCGCTGGCCTGGGTGCTGGGTCGCAGCGAGCGGGTGGCGACCATCCCCGGCACCACGCGCCTGGAGAACCTGAAGACCAACCTGGCCGCCGCTGAGGTGACTCTGACCGCCGACGAGCGCGGGCGGCTCGACGCCCTGGCCTCCAAGGTCAAGGGCGAGCGCTACGACGAGAACGGGATGCAGCTGGTCAACGCCTGACCCGCCCGGGGAGACGGCGGGGCGCGCCCTTGCTAGGGTGCGCCCCGTGTTTTCCCCCCGACAGCATTCCCAATGGCGCAGCAGTTACGGCTGACCCTGAAGCGGCGGGTCGCGCAACGGCGCGAGGACTACGTCGTCGGCCCCTCCAACGCCGCCGCGGTGGCGGTGCTCGACGCCTGGCCGAACTGGCACGGCGGCTGCCTGGCCCTGGTCGGGCCGGAGGGCGTCGGCAAGAGCCATCTGGCTGAGGCCTGGGCGGCCGGCGCCGGCGCGGTGCGGCTGGACCGCGAGGACCCGGATGTGGCCGCAGCCGCCGGCCGACCGGCGCTGGTGGAGGATGTCGACCGCGGGGTCTCCGAGGAGGCGCTGTTCCACCTGATCAACATGGCTGGCCGCGAGGGCGGCGGCCTGCTGCTCACCGCCCGCACCCCGCCCGCCGGCTGGCCGGCCGCCCTGCCCGACCTGCGCAGCCGGCTCAACGCGATGCCCGTGGCGCTGGTGGAGGAGCCCGACGACCGGGTGCTCGAGGCGGTGCTGAAGCGACTGTTCGCCGAGCGGAGCATCCGCCCGTCGGACGACATCTACCCCTACCTGCTGCGGCGGATGCCGAGGTCCGCGACTCACGCCCGGGAGATCGTCCGGCGACTGGACGAGGCGGCGGACGAGCGCCAGCGGCCGGTCTCGCGCGCCCTCGCCCG
>NZ_DATAGM010000148.1:0-1950 GCF_036263695.1 Phenylobacterium sp. | reverse complement strand
AACGGCACGCCGTCCTGGGCCAGCAGGACGCCGCGGTTGTGGTTCGGGTTGCCGATGCCCGAGCCGCGGATGGACAGGCGGGAATCCTCGCCGGCCTTCTTCTGGGCGAACACGCCAGGAACGTCCCGAAGGACCTCGGCTAGGCCCTGGGCGTAGCGGCGATGGAGGGACTCGGCGGAAACCACAGCGACACCGCCGGGGGTCTCCGACAGGCGGGCGCGGGCCCCGGCGACGACGGGCGCGTCGTCCGGGTCAGGTCGGGCGGTGACGATGACGGTCTCGACCGTCGGCGGCGGCTCAGCCGCCGCTGTGCCGGGTAGCACGAGGAGCGCCGCGGTGACGCCGCAGCGGCAAAGCTTGAACATGATAACCTATGCGCACGAGAGGACGGGGCGCGCGGCCGCTCAGCCGCGCGGGCGGATCGTCAGATCGTGCGGTGCGGCGGGGCTCGGCTGGGGGGGCGCGGCGGGGCGCGGATCGCGGGGCGGACCCGCTGGCGCGTGGGTGCGGTGAACGTCGCCGTCCCGGTGTAGGCCACTGGCGCGACGGCCGGGGCCGGAGGCGCGAGGGCTGCGGTGAGCGCCCCCACGCAGTCGGGGCAGGGCAGGCCGGCGAAGGGGGCGACGGGCGCGCCGTCCTCGCCGACGGCGACCACCTGCCGGCCTTCGGTCGTGCAGAACTCGATCTGCGTCGCGCCGGCGGCGGTGGCGGCCAGGGCGGCGGCGGGCAGCAGGGCCTGCGCGAGCAGCGCCAGCACCCCGATCAGGGCGGCGAGGGCCCGGCGGCCTCTGATGCTGCGGTTTGTGCGGGCCGTCGGCATGCTGACGCGGTCATACGCCGCCGCGGCTATTTCTCAAGGCTGCATCGCTGGGCATAAGGGGCTGCAACAAGGGAGTCGGGATGGAAGGGCACGGCGGGCCAGGCGCATACAAGGACCTCGTCCTGTTTCTGGCGACGGCCGCGGTCGTCGTGCCGCTGTTCCGCCGCTGGCGGATCAGCCCGATCCTCGGCTTCCTGGGCGCCGGCGTGCTGCTCGGACCGCAAGGCCTGGGGCGGCTGGGCGCCGAACTGCCCTGGCTGCAGTACTTCACGGTCGACAACCCGGACGAGATCGCCCAGCTCGCCGAGTTCGGGGTCGTCTTCCTGCTGTTCATGATCGGCCTGGAGCTGTCATGGGAGCGGCTGCGGCTGATGCGGCGCTACGTGTTCGGCCTCGGCGCCGCCCAGGTGACGCTCTGCCTGACGGCGATCGCCGCGGCCGCCATGGCGCTCGGCCATCCGCCGGCGACCGCAGCGGCGATCGGTGCGGCCCTGGCGCTGTCCTCCACCGCCATCGTCATGCAGATCCTGGCCGACGAGAAGCGGCAGCACTCCCAGGCGGGGCGGGCGACCTTCTCGGTGCTGCTGTTCCAGGATCTGGCGGTCGCCCCCATCCTGGTGACCCTGGCGGTGCTCGGCCGCGGCGATGACGAGGTGCTCTCGCCGCGCCTGCTGCTGGCCTTCGCGCCCGCGGCCATCGCCCTGTTCGCCCTCGTCGTCGGCGCCCGCCTGCTGCTTCGGCCGATGTTCCGCTCCGTGGCGCGGGCCAAGAGCGAAGAGCTGTTCATGGCCGCCTCGCTGCTGGTGGTGATCGGCGCGGGCATGGCCAGCGCCTTCGCCGGCCTGTCCATGGCGCTCGGCGCCTTCGTGGCGGGCCTGCTGCTCGCCGAGACCGAGTTCCGGCACGAAGTCGAGGTGACCATCGAGCCGTTCAAGGGCCTGTTGCTGGGGCTGTTCTTCGTGTCCGTCGGCATCCAGCTGGACATCACCCTGCTCGCCGCCAATCCGCTGACCATCGTCTCGATCACCGTCGGCCTGATCGTCCTCAACGCCAGCGTCGTCTTCCTGCTCGGCCGCCTGTTCAAGCTGACGACCCAGGCCTCGCTGGAATCGGCGCTGCTGCTGGCCGGA
>NZ_DATAGM010000147.1:0-12874 GCF_036263695.1 Phenylobacterium sp. | reverse complement strand
CGCCGCCCGATCGATCCCTCGCGCGCCCTGGTCCCGGCCGTCGTGCAGGTGAACGAGGAGCGGGTGCGCCAGGGCTTCTGGCCGAAGCTGCGAAAGGTGGCGACGAGAATCCCCTTCGCCTCCGACGTGGTCAGCGTCTGGTACTGCGCCCGCGATCCCGACACGCCCACCACCGCCAAGGGGATGATGCTGGCGGCCCTGGCCTATTTCGTGCTGCCGACCGACGCTATTCCCGATGTCCTGGCCATGATCGGCTACACGGACGACGCGGCGGTGATCGCTGCGCTCATGGCCCTGGTCGGATCGAACGTGAAGATCCGCCACCGTATGGCCGCCAAGGCCTTCCTGGAGCGGATCGCGCGGGAGCCTTAGGCCTCATCCCCCAGCCGCTTCGCCGCTTGCGCCTGCCGGTGCTCGCGCCAGGTGATGAAGAGGGTGGAGGCCACGACGATGGCGGCGCCCACCAGAGTCCAGACGCCGGGCACGTCGTTGAACAGTGCAAAGCCGATGACCGCGGCGAACACCAGGCGGATGTAGTCGATCGGGGCCATGGCGGCGGCGTCGCCGATGCTCATGCCCTTGATGTAGCAGCCCTGGGTGATGGTCCCGACCACGCCCATCGCCGACAGCAGCGCCAGGTCCATAGGCGCGGGCCAGCGCCACACGAAGAGCGCGCCCGGCAGCGCGAACACCAGGCCGAGCGTCGCCGACCAGACCAGCAGCACCATGGGCGAATGGTCCCTGGTCATCACCTTCATGCCGGTGATGGTCAGGGCGAACAGGAAGGAGGCGGCGAGCATGGCCAGCGCCGGCAGGCCGACGGCGAACTCGCCCCCCGCGCCCGGCCGGATCATCACCAGCACGCCAACGAATCCCACCAGCGCCGCACCGATCCGCATCGGCCCCACCGTCTCGCGCACCACGAAGGCGGCGAGCGGCACGAGCCAAAGGGTGCGGGTGAAGGACAGCGCGTTGGCGTCCGCCAGCGGCATCTTCTGGAAGGCGTAGAACGACAGGATCATCCCCAGCGTCC
Source organism: Phenylobacterium sp. (assembly GCF_036263695.1). Lineage (GTDB taxonomy): Bacteria > Pseudomonadota > Alphaproteobacteria > Caulobacterales > Caulobacteraceae > Phenylobacterium. The sequence continues at coordinate 11,841 of NZ_DATAGM010000147.1, read as the reverse complement.
CAGCGCTGGCCCGGAAGATCAGGATTCCCGGCCGGGTGGTCGCGAACGCGGCGCGCCGTCGCTGGAGGATCACCGGCAGCAGCACGATGAAGCCCGCCACCTGCCGATAGAAGGTCTGCAGCGCTGCCGGATAGTCGTCCCCCAGGTATTTGATGAGCGTCGTCATCACCGTGAAGCCGAGCGCCGAGGCCACCATCCACAGCGCCCCGTGGACGTTGGGAGTCAGCCAGCCTCCGGACCGCGCCTCGCCGCTCACGAGGCCGGCGGGGGCGTCTGGTCGAGCCCCAGCATGGTGGCGAACGGCGAGGTGGCGTTGGCGTCCCAGGCGTGGCGGCTGCCGACAGTGATGCCGCCGTCCACCACGATGTGGGTCCCCGAGACGAAGGCGCCGGCGTCGGAGGCGAGATAGAGGGCCGCTTCGGCGATGTCGGAGGGCGTGCCGGCCTTGGGCACCGGCTGGACGGTGGCGCCGAACTCGGCGACGCGGGCCGCCATCTGATCGGCGACCTCCCGCGGCAGGCCCATGGAGGCGCCGAAGATCGAGGTCGCGATCAGGCCGGGGCAGATGGCGTTGACCCGGATCCGCTGCGGCGACAGCTGGGCGGCGGCCACCTTGCTCATGTGCAGCACCGCCGCCTTGGCGGAGGAGTAGGCGATCGGGCCCCAGCCGGCCTGCATGCCGGCGATGGAGGCGGTGTTGATGATGGACCCGCCGCCGCGCTCCAGCATCAGCGGGACCGCGTGCTTCATGCCCAGCGCCGGGCCGCGCACCAGGATGGAGTAGATCCAGTCCCAGCGCTCGGCCTCGATCTCGACGATCTGGCGCATGCCGTCGCTGATGCCGGCGTTATTGAACAGGATGTCGAGGCCGCCGAACTCGCTCTTGGCCAGCGCCATGGCGGACGCGATCTGCGCCTCGTCGGTGACGTCGCAGTGGGCGTAGCGGACCTGCCCGCCGAACCGTTGTTCGAGGGTGCGGCCCTTCTCGTCCTGGATGTCGGCGGCGACGACCTTGCAGCCCTCGGCGACGAACAGCTCCACCGTGCCCAGGCCGATGCCCGAGGCCGCGCCGGTGATGACCGCGACCTTGCCCTGCAGACGTCCCGCCATCCCGTCCTCCCGTTGTTGTAGGTTACCGGCGTTCAGTAACGGGCGGCGGAGCCTCAGTCGATAGTCACCACGACCTTGCCCATGGCCTTGCGGCTGGCCAGGTGGGTGATGGCGTCGGCGGCCTTGTCCAGCGGGAAGGTCTCCGAAACGTGCGGCCGGATCTTGCCCTGGCTGTAGAGCTCCAGCAGCTCCTCGACGTCGGCGCGGTAATTGGCCGGCTCGTTGTTGGTGAAGGCGCCCCAGAAGACGCCGACGATGTCCGCGCCCTTCAGCAGCGGCAGGTTGAGCGGCAGGCGCGGGATGTCGCCGGCGGCGAAGCCGATCACCAGGTAGCGGCCTTCCCAGGCGATGGTGCGGAACGCCGGCTCGGCGTAGTCGCCGCCGACCGCGTCATAGATCACGTCGGCGCCCTTCGGCCCGCAGGCGGTCTTGAACAGCTCGGCCAGCTGCTTTTGGCCATCGCGGTCGAACGGCCCGCGGCCGTAGACGACGCCTTCGTCGGCGCCGTGCTTCTTGGCGAGGTCCACCTTCTCCTGGGTCGAGCAGGCGGCGATCACCCGTGCGCCCATGGCCTTGCCGAGCTCCACGGCCGCCAGGCCGACGCCGCCGGCCGCGCCCAGCACCAGCAGGGTGTGGCCGGGTTTCAGATGGCCGCGGCGCTTCAGAGCGTAATGCGAGGTGCCGTAGGTCATGATGAAGGCGGCGGCCTCGTCCCAGGGCATCTTCTCCGGCACCTTGACCAGCTTGGCGGCCGGCAGGGCGATCTCCTCGGCCATGCCGCCCCAGCCGGTGTTCCCCAGCACCCGGTCGCCGACCTGGACGTTGGTGACGCCCTCGCCGACCGCGGTGACGATCCCCGCCACCTCGCCGCCCGGCGAGAACGGCCGCTGCGGCTTGAACTGATACTTGTCCTCGATGATCAGCACGTCGGGAAAGTTGACGCCGCAGGCCTTCACGTCGATCACCGCATGGCCCGGCTTGGCTTCCGGCGAGGGCAGCTCGCCCAGCTCCAGGGTCTCCGGACCGCCGATCTGCTTGCTCAGCACCGCCTTCATGCGCGTGTCTCCACCTGGGTTGTCGCTTTGGCCGCGGACGCTAGCTCAGCGCGAAGCGTGGCGGAAGGCCGACTTCGAACGATTGTTTGACGCCGCCTCCGTCGACCTCAAGGGCCCATCGAGCTCAGCGGCCAAGTCGCAAATAGATCAGTCAGCAAACCACATCCCGCCCAAGGCGTAGCGCCTCGGCGCGCTCACGAGGACGTGTGAGCAGGTGAACATCCGTTGGTAGACAGGCGCCGGCTCCCTATCTAGCGCCTACCACAGCACGTGCGCCGGCCAACCTTTCGCCACGTCGCGGGACGAAAACACTGACATTAGCCTTTGAGGTCCTGTGTCCCGACTTATCGTCATCTCGAACCGCGTGAACCCGCCCGCCGAAGCCGGACAGGGCAGCGCCGGAGGCCTGGCCATGGCCCTGGCCGCCGCCCTGCGAGAATCATCGGGCGTCTGGTTCGGTTGGAGCGGGGAGACGACCGAGACCTTCACCGGCCAGCTGTCGGTGCGCCGGATCGGCGGGGTGACCGTCGCGCTCATCGACCTCGAGGAGCAGGACCGGCAGGAATACTACAACGGCTACGCCAACAAGACGCTGTGGCCGCTGTTCCACTACCGAATGGACCTGGCGGCCTACGAGCGCTCGTTCAGCGCCGGGTACGAGCGCGTCAACGAGCGGTTCGCCGAGACCGTCCTGCCGCTGATCGAGCCGGACGACGTGATCTGGGTGCAGGACTACCATCTGCTGATGCTGGCCCGGGAACTGCGCAAGCGCGGCGTGAAGAACCGCATCGGCTTCTTCCTGCATATCCCGTGGCCCGCGCGGCGGGTGTTCACCACCCTGCCCGGCCATGCCGAGCTCGCCGAGGCGCTGTTCCACTACGACCTGATCGGCTTCCAGACCGAGGACCACCGCGAGGCCTTCACCGACTACGCCCTGCACGCCGCCGGCGGCACGGCGCGCGAGGACGGGATCGTGGAAGCCTTCGGGCGGACGGTGCGGGTCGGCGCCTTCCCGATCGGCATCGACACGCCGGAGTTCGTCGCCTCCGTCGAGGGCGATCAGGCCCGCACCTACTTCACGCGGATGCGCGACAGCCTGGCGGGACGGCGGATGATCCTCGGCGTCGACCGGCTGGACTATTCGAAAGGGCTGGAGGAGCGGTTCCTGGCCTACGAGCAGTTCCTGGCGGACAATCCCGACCAGCACGAGCAGCTGTTTCTGCTGCAGATCGCCACCTCGACCCGCGGCGAGGTCGAGGCCTACCAGGACATCCGGGCCAAGCTGGACACCGTCTCTGGGCGCATCAACGGCGAGTACGCCACCGTCGACTGGGTGCCGATCCGCTACGTGAACCGCCCCTATCGGCGCGACGAGCTGGCCGGCGTCTACCGGGCCGCCCACATCGGCCTGGTGACGCCCCTGCGCGACGGGATGAACTTGGTGGCCAAGGAGTATGTGGCCGCCCAGGACCCGAAGGACCCGGGCGTGCTGATCCTCTCCGAGTTCGCCGGCGCAGCCGAACAGATGCAGGAGGCGCTGATCGTCAACCCGTTCAGCCGTGAGGACGTCGCCGAGGCTATCAAGCGGGGCCTGGCCATGCCGCGTGAGGAGCGGGTTCGCCGCTGGGAAAGCCTGATGCACGGGGTGACCACCCAGGACGTCGCCGCCTGGCGCGACAGCTTCGTCTCCGCCCTGACCGGATCGCCGGCCGAGTCGCGGCGCCTGCACAGCGTCGGCTGACGTCGGCGCGTCAAACCGCCCCGCGCAATTGGCGCTTAAGGCCCTTGGCCCCTATATTGGCCGGCCCGAGACGAGAGCATCCGTGAGCATCACCCTCGACCTTTCCCGCGCGCCGGCCGCGGCGCCGGCCAAGCCGAACCTGACGGGCCTGACCCGCCAGGGCCTGGCGGCCGCCCTGGTGGAGGCCGGCGTGGTGCGGCCCGATAAAGCCAAGATGCGCGCGTCGCAGATCTGGCGCTGGATCCACCACTACGGCGTCACCGACTTCGCCGCGATGACCGACGTCGCCAAGGAGACCCGCGCCGCCCTGGCCGAAGCCTTCACCCTGGCGCGGCCGGAGGTGGTCGAGCGGCAGGTCTCCAAGGACGGCACACGCAAGTGGCTGATCCGGATGGGCCCGGGGATCGAGGTCGAGACCGTCTACATCCCCGACGTCGGCCGGGCCGGCGCGCTTTGCGTCTCGAGCCAGGTCGGCTGCACCCTCAACTGCACCTTCTGCCACACGGGCACCCAGCCGCTGGTGCGCAACCTGACGGCGGCCGAGATCGTAGCCCAGGTGCAGGTGGCCCGGGACGACCTTTCCGAATGGCCCTCGCCTAAGGAGGACCGGCGGCTCTCGAACATCGTGTTCATGGGCATGGGCGAGCCGCTCTACAATCTCGACAACGTCGCCGACGCCATCGACATCATCGCCGACAATGAGGGCATCGCCATCTCCCGGCGGCGGATCACCGTATCCACCTCGGGCGTCGTCCCGCAGCTGAAGGCGCTGGGCGAGCGCACCCAGGCCATGCTGGCCATCTCGCTGCACGCCACCAATGACGAGTTGCGCGAGAAGCTGGTGCCGTTGAACCGGAAGTACCCGATCGCCGAGCTGATGGCCGAGATCCGAGCCTTCCCGGGCCTGTCCAACGCCAAGCGGGTGACCTTCGAGTACGTGATGCTGAAGGGCGTCAACGACAGCCCGGCCGACGCCAAGGCGCTGGTCAAGCTGATGCAGGGCATCCCGGCCAAGATCAACCTGATCCCCTTTAACCCCTGGCCGGGCAGCCCCTACGAGTGCTCGGACTGGAAGACCATCGAGGCCTTCGCGGCGATCCTGAACCGCGCCGGCTACGCCTCGCCCATCCGCACGCCCAGAGGCCGTGACATCCTCGCCGCGTGCGGCCAGCTGAAGAGCGAAAGCGAGAAGGTCCGCGCCAGCGCCCGCCGCGCCGCCGAGCGGACGGCCGCGGAGTAGCCGCGTCGCCGCGAACCCTAGCGGCCGGAGAGCTTCGCCGGTAACTGAGAGCCCATGCCGAGCTCGCCCGAGATCCAGGCCTTCGCACAAGGCTTCCCGCTCACCCTGCTGCACACCGGCGTAACCATCGCCCTGCTGTTCCTGGGCGCGACCCTCTACGTCTTCTTGACGCCTCACCGGGAGATCGCCCTGATCCGCGAGGGCAACGCCGCCGCCGGCGTGTCGCTCGGCGGCGTGCTGCTGGGCCTGTCCATGCCCCTGGCGGTGTCGCTGCAGGCCTCGACCTCGACCATCGAGATCGCCCTCTGGGGCTTTTCGACGGTGGTCGTGCAGCTCCTGGTGTTCAGGCTGACCGACTTCCTCCTCCACGGCCTGCCCCAGCGGATCAGAGAGGGCGAGATGTCAGCTGCCGCCCTGCTGGTGGGCGCCAAGCTCGCCACCGCCCTGATCCTCGCCGCCGCAGTGGCCGGTTGACCACCCATGAAGTTCCCCAAGCTCCCCGACTGGCTGGTCTACTCCGCCGCGGTGGGCGCACTGCTGGTGGCCGCGGTGGGCCGCCAGGAGCGGACCGACGCGCCCGAGGCGCCGCCGGTCTTCCCAGAGGAAGAGGGCGCGCCGCTCGGCCCGGCGACGCCGTTCGACCCCTCCGTGCTGGTGGAGGTGCCCGACCAGGCCCAGCCCGGCGTCGGCACAGCCTTCTCGATCTCCGACGACGGGATCTGGCTGACCGCCCGCCACGTGGTGGACGGCTGCGCCACCACGGCCATCGTGGTCGGCGAGGGCCGCGGCGTGGCCGCCAAGGTGCATGTGGATCCGCGCAGCGAGGCGGCGATCCTGATCACCGAGGGCGGCGCCCCACCTCTTCCGCTCGGCCTCGACCAGCCGCTGCGCCGCGGCGAGCGGGCCTTCCACCTGGGCTTCCCGCAGGGCGAGCCGGGCGAGGCGACCTCGCGCCTGATCGGCCGGGAGACGCTGGTGGTGCGCGGCCGCGGCGCGCGGACGGAGTCCGTCCTCGCCTGGACCGAGACAGGCCGGACCGAGACGCTCAAGGGCACGCTGGCCGGCCTCTCCGGCGCCCCGGCGCTGGACTCCGCCGGCCGGGTGATCGGGGTGACCGTCGCCGAGTCGCCCCGCCGGGGCCGCATCTACACCACCGCGCCGGAGACCGTCCGCGCCACCCTGGCGACCATCGCCGCGCCGACCGAGACCGCGCCGCCGTCCGAGCCGATCACGCCCGACAACTATGGCCGGGCCGCCGACGACCTGCGCCGCAACCTCCGCGTCGCGCAGGTGATGTGCCTGGCCTAGCTGGGCTCCGCCGCAGTCTCGACCGGAGCCTCCACCAGCCTCTTCCCCTGGCGGGCGGCGACCATGAACGCCAGCACGATTCCGACGATGCCGATCAGGGTCGAGTAGCCGAAGAAGGCGAAGTAGCCGGCGCCGAGCGCGTGGGGCGTCACGCCGGACTTCTCCATCGCCTCGGCGTAGGCGTCGGGCGGGGTGCGGGCGAACAGGCCGGCGAGAGCGGCGAACATCCCGCCGCCGTCGGCGCTGGCCGCCGCCCCCTCGACGATCCGCCCCGACTGGGACGCGATCAGCTTGCCCGGCAGCGCGTAGAGCGAGGAGAACAGGGCGTACTGGGTCGCCGTGAAGCCGGCCGAGGTCAGGCTGGACATGTAGGCGATCAGGCAGGTGCCGGAGAGGCCTGAGGCGACGTTGTCGATGCCGATCGCGATGAACAGCGCCGGCAAGCTGGAGCCCTGCAGCGCCAGCCAGGCGAACACCAGATTGCTCAGGGGCCCCGCGAAGGCGCCGATCACCAGCGCTCGCAAGAGCCCGAGCCGGGCCACCGCGAAGCCGCCGAGCCCCACGCCGAGCACCGACATGATCACCCCGAACACCTTCCGCACCTCGGCGATCTCGGTCTTGGTGAAGCCGAGGTCGGCGTAGAACGGGTTCATTATGTTCAGCACGAAGTCCGGCAGCCGGTAGAGGCAGATCATCGCCAGGATCAGCGCCGCCACGCCCTTGTAGCGGGCGAAGAAGTCGCGCAGCGGATCGCCCAGCGCCGAGAACAGATAGACTCCGGGCCGCGTGCGCACCCCCGGCAGCGGCGAGGCGGCCAGCGCGATGATCGCCAGCCCCACGGCCACAGCCCCCAGCTGCAGGAACACCCCCTGCGGCTTCATCGCCCAGGCGGCGACGACGGCCTCGCCCGCGCCCGGCAGGCCGAGGCCGCTGAGAATCGCGGCCAGCAGCGAGGCGTCGGCCGCAAGGCCCGAGCCCAGCACCAGCGCCGCCAGCGCGAACAGGGCGAGCCGGCCCAGCCACTCGGGGATCTCCAGCGCCGGCCGCGAGGCCAGCCCCTCGGCGTGGATCGGCCGGATCTGGTGGTCCTTCTCCCGCGGCGCGGCCAGCGAGCCGCCGACGCCGATAAGCATGAGGGCGGCCATGACGGCGTAAGAGATGTTCCAGTTGAAGGCGTCGGCCAGCACCAGGGGCGCCGCGCCGGCGGTGATCATCGCGATCCGGTATCCCCACTGGTAAGCGGCGGCCATCGCGCCCTGCTTCTCGGTGGTGGCCGCCTCGATCCGCCAGGCGTCGATGACGATGTCCTGGGTGGCGGCGGTGAAGCCGACGAACACCGCGAACGCCGCCATCAGGCCAAGACTGGAGGCCGGGTTCGTCCCGGAGATCAGCCACAGGCCCAACATCACCAGCCCCTGGGTGACGACCATCCACGAGCGCCGGTGGCCCAGCCACCTGTTCAGCACCGGCACCTGGGTGCGGTCGATCAGCGGCGCCCATAGGAACTTCAGCGAGTAGGCCAGCGTCGCCAGGCTGAAGATGGCGATCACCTTCAGCGACAGGCCGGCGTCCCGCAGCCACAGCGACAGGGTGTCGAAGATCAGCAGGTTCGGCAGGCCCGAGGCGAAGCCGAGCGCCAGCATCACGAGGCTGCGGCGCTCCCCATAGACGGCGAGCGCGCCGAGGGTGCTGGTCTTGCGGGCGGGCGTGGCTTCGGCGGTCATCGGGCCTCCGGGCGGGCAGGCGTCTTGCGCCCCCGCGCAGGCGGCCGAAATTGAAGTGAGCCGCGCGCCGCGTCCAGCGGCCGCGCGGTCGCGGGCGCTATCCGGCGCGCGACCGCTCCGGCTGGCCGGTCCACCCGGGGCGAGTCCAGCGGGCCAGGGCCGCGCGCAGGGCCGGCGGCGACAGCGGCTTGACCAGGAAGTCGTCCATGCCGGCCCCCAGGCAGGCGTGGCGGTCGTCCTCGAAGGCGTTGGCGGTCAGCGCCACGATGGGTGTCGAGACGCCGGCCTTGCGCAGGGCCCTGGCGGTGTCGACCCCGGACATCCCCGGCATCCGCATGTCCATGAGGATCAGGTCGAAGGGCTCCAGGTCCACCGCCTCGAGCGCGGCCTGGCCGTTCGGCACGTGGGTCACTGCGCAGCCCTCGCGGGTCAGCAGGGCGCGGGCGAGCAGGGCGTTGACGGGATTATCCTCGACCAGCAGCACCCGGGCGCCCGGGGCGATGGCGGGAGCGTCCCGCTCGTCGTCGAAGTCGCTCTTGCCGGCCGGGGCCGCGCCCGCCGCCGCCAGCACCCGCTCGGCCAGCGACGTGCGGCGCAGCGGCTTGGTCAGGTAGCCGGCGAACCCGGCCTGGCGGTAGCGGGGGATTTTGTCGCGTTGGGCCAGGTCCAGCAGCACCAGCACGGCGCGGCCGGCCGGGCGGCGCAGGGTCTTGGCGGCGTCGCAGAGCGCGTGGTCCAACAGCAGTACGTCGTCGGGCCCGGTGCGGGCCAGCAGCTCCTCCACCGTCTCGGCCAGGATAGCCCGCGCGCCGCAGGCCTCCAGCTGGCGGCGCCCCGCTTCGCGGATGATGGCGTTGGGCGAGGCCAGGCCCACCGTGCGGCTGGCGAGCGAGGTGTCGGGCGGCGAGGCCTCGCAGCTGTCGAAGGCGGCCTCGAACCAGAAGGCGGCGCCGCCGCCCTCGGCGGCGCCGACGCCCACCTCGCCTTCCATGGCCGCGGCCAGGCTGCGGGCGATGGCCAGCCCCAGCCCCGCACCGCCGAGTTGCGCCCCGTGCGCCGGGTCGGCCTGGGCGAAGGCTTCGAAAATGCGGGCGCGGGCCCTCGGGGCGACGCCCGGACCGGTGTCCTCCACCAGGAAGCGCAATCGCCCGCCGGGGCGGCGCTCGACGCTCAAGAGGGCACCGCCGGCGTCCGTGAACTTGACCGCGTTCCCCGCGAAGTTGAGCAGGATCTGCCGAAGGCGGCCCTCGTCGGCCAGGATCTTGCCGATGCCGGCGGGCGCGGCCCAGGCGATTTCCAGGCCCTTTTCCTGCGCCCGAGGGCTGAGCAGTTCGCACACGGAGCGGAGCAGGCCCTCCACGTCCATCGGCGCGGGGCGCAGCTCCACCTTGCCCGCCCCCAGCCGGGCGAAGTCCAGCACGTCGTTGACCAGCGAGAGCAGGTGCTCGCCGCTCTCGCGCAGGGCGGAGACATAGGCGCGCTGCTCGGCGGTGAGGCGGGTGCCCTCCAGCAGGCGCGCCATGCCCAGCACGCCGTTCAACGGGGTACGGAACTCGTGGCTGAGGGAGGCGAGCTCCTCGGCGCTGACGGCGTTCGGCCGGGGCCTGCGCTTGGGGGACGAGGTCATGGGCCCCGCAATAGCCCCGCGGCGCTTAACGGCTGGTGTGCCTCAGCCGCCGTTGCGGGCCATGTCCTGGGCCAGCGCCAGCAGGGCGGCGCGGGTGCGAGGGTTCTTGATGGCGGCGAAGGCGCGCGCCACCTCCAGCGCGCCGGGCACGGCGAGGGCCGCGAACACCTCGTCGTCACCGGCGCTCGTCTCGTCCTCGCCCACCAGCCAGCCGACGCTGGTGGTGAGCGCCTGGGCGATCGCCACCAGCTTGGAGCCGGAGACACGGTTGGCGCCGCGCTCGTACTTCTGAATTTGCTGAAACGAGACGCCGATCCGCGTAGCGAGCTCGGTTTGGCTCATCTTCAGGTAGATTCGTCGTGACCGTATTCGGGCGCCGATAGCCACATCGACCACGTCTGGCCGATCAATCTCCCGGTCGTCCATCCCAACCCCCAGGGACAACTGCATGCACGCGCGATAGAGTAAGTAGACGAAAGTGCGTGTGAGTCCTTATTGTTCTCGCTATGCGCGAGGCTGACGTAACGCAAGACCCGAAGATCGAGCTCTTGACGCCGCGAGAGCGCGAATGCCTGCGCCTCGTCGATCAGCACCTCTCGTCCAAGCAGATCGCCCGCGAGCTGGGGATGTCGAAGACCAGCGTCGACACCTACTGCGACCGGGCTCGCCGCAAGCTCGGGGTCGGCGATCGTTACCAAGCCGCCCGCCTGCTGGCTCGGCACGACCAGTCGCCCGCTGTCCTGATCGCATCAGGACACGACGCGATCAGGACAGACAGCCCCGCCGACCCATGGCCGGATCGCTCCAGTTCGGGAGGAGCGACCCATGGACACCTTCGAGAAGACCGCCGAGGACCGCTCGGTGATACACCAGGCGATCCAGCTGAGAGCGGAGATCGAGAGCTTCCAGAGCCGCTGGCCCACCCAGGAGCCCAGGCGCCTGGAGGAGGAGCCGATGCCGAGCTTCTCGTGGCAGCAGCTCGAGCGGCAGCTCTTCGATCTGTCGGCTACGCCCGCCCAGGCGGCGCTGGCGGAGCATCTCGTCTCCGCGACGCGCAAGATGTCGCGCTTCAAGCCGCCGGAGATGGTGCTGCGCGAGATCCTCTGCCTCACCTGGGTGCTGCTGGACGAGAACTTCCGGCCTGGCGAGGAACTGGAGGACTCCATGAGCTAGGAGTCGCCGCCCGCCTTGGGGCTATTCTTGGCATCGCGGTGATCTCGGCTCTCGCGTTTGGAGCCATTCTCGCCGGCCTCCATGCCCTGCAGGCCCTCGTCTAAACCAAGCCGAAACCCTGTCGGCAGACCTCTAAATAACCTCGATACACCAAACCATTCAGCGCGCCGCGGACGGGCGGCGCGAAGGAGCCGACTCATGCTCAAGCAACGTCGTCAATACGCAGACAAAGTCGCCGCGAACCTCTTTGAAGCCGAAGCCGCAATCGACGCCGCTCTCGCGAAGACCGCCGGTCTGGTCGGGGCGATGCCGCTTCGCACGGAAGCCGGCCTGTCCGCACTCATCGGACAGGGCGCCTTCGAGTGGACCAGCAAGTCCATACAAGCGCTAACGGAGGCGCGCCGAGCGATTTGCGAGGCCCACAAGGAGCTCAGCATCGCCCAACAGCAGATCGGACTAGGCGCGGTCGCGTACGGCGACGGCGGTCCGAAGCCGCCGAGCGGCGCCCAGGAGACGGCCCACAACCTGCGGGCCGTGAGCAAGGTCGCCTAGCGACTGCTTCCAGCCGGCTGCCGGCTCTGACAAGATCGAGGCCCTCGGGACGGACCTGGGGGCCTCGTGTATTTCCAGACTCTTCCACAGCAGATCTGGCTCGTCCTGATGCTGCTCGCCTCGGGCTTCGCCCTCTGGAGAGGCGGACGGCCGGAGCGCATTGTGGCGGCCGCCAACTTGCTCGCGTGGTACCTCTCGGCCATCGCCTATGAGCGTCGCGACTGGCTCGGCACCGAGTGGGGTGTCTTCGCCGTCGACACAGCCTTCCTAGCGGTGCTGCTATGGCTCGCGCTCGCCACCAATAGGATCTG
>NZ_DATAGM010000146.1:0-8335 GCF_036263695.1 Phenylobacterium sp. | reverse complement strand
GCTGGTGGACGCGGTGCTCCGCGCCGATGACCTTCCAGTGTTCCTGCGTGCCCTCGCGCATGTCGACGAACATCGGACTTCCCCTGCTGAACTTTCGGCGATCGTAGCGCGGGTTTGTCTCTGGGGGAACTGGCTGGCGGTGAGGCCCGCGCGGGCTGGCCTGGGTGCCAGCGCTGAGCTTCTGCTCGCCCGCCGCCGACGCGCGTCACTTGAACAGCCTCAAGGCTCACCTTAAAGTTGAACTCCACCTCTAGGGAGGGACGGATGGTCCAAGGATGGGTCCAAGCCTGGAGCGACGACACCGACGTCTACTTCGAGACGCTTCGGGGGCGCGGCGCAGCGGCCGCAAAGCGTGCTCAGGCCGAGTTCCGAAAGGCGTTCACGACTCCGCTCCGGGCCGCGCCTTCGGCGGACGCCGGCGTCATGGGCGATCTGCCGTGGGGCGCCTCGGTCGAGTTGCCGAGCGGGTTGTCCGCCGATGCATGGACGGCCGCGCGCCACGAAGGCGATGTCGGATTCGTGCGGTCGGATCACCTGGTCGAGATCGCCTACGTAGGCCGGCCCGCGGCGATCGAAGATCCGAAGCGGCTCGCCGCGCGACTTTCGCTGCGATCCGGCGAGAGCGTCGATCTCCTCTGGGGCGATCTCGTGCAGATCATCGAGCGGCGCGGCGACAAGGCCCGCGTTCGCGCGCGCGGGCTGTTCGGCGAAATCGCCCTCGACCGGCTCACGCCGGACGCCCTCCTCGAGGTCTACTTCGTGGACGTGGGCCAGGGCGACGGGGTCCTGATCCGGTTCCCTGACGGCGCTCACATGATGATCGATGGCGGGCTCTCCCGCTCGATGCAGATGACGGGCAAGAACGCCGCCGACTTCGTCGACTGGAAGTTCTTCAAGGACTACGGCGACTGGCGGATTAAGCTCGATTGGATGATCGCATCGCACAGCGATGCCGACCATTACGGAGGGCTGGCCGACCTCCTCGACAAGGACGAGGCGGCGCGCGAAGAGCTCGACTGCCTCGACGTGGAGGTCGCGCGGTTCGGCCACCCCGGGCTCTCGCGCTTTCCCGCGACGGTTCACGTCGATGGGCTCGGTCCGGTGGCCTCGGTGCAAGGCCGGGCCGCGTTCACCCGCCTATTGGACGACCGCGGCGACGCTCAGGCGCTGGTCGACGGCGCCGGCCCCGGAGGGCTCGAGCTCAGCGGGTCGTGGAAGGGCCTCATCAAGGCGGTCCTGAACTGCGGCGGCCAGCCGACGATCGAACGCATAGGGCTTGCGGCCGACGCCGCTGCCGCCGGTCGCCTCCCGGTGCTCGACGCGCTGGGCGGATGCGAGATCCAGGTGCTGGCCCCTACGACGCTCGACAACGGCGGGCGGCCGGCGCTCCCCGACCTCGGCGAGAAGAGCATCAACACCAACGGCCACAGCGTCTGCCTGCGGCTCGACTACGGCGCCGCGCGCATCCTGATGACCGGCGACCTCAACACCGACAGCATGAACTGGCTCACGCAGTCCTACGGCGGCGCCCTCGACGCCTGGCGCTGCGACGTGGCCAAGGCCTGTCACCACGGCAGCGACGACGTCTCGTTGAAGTTCCTGGAAGCGATCAACGCCGCGGCGACGGTCATTTCGTCGGGCGACAACGAGGGCTACGCCCACCCGCGCCCCGAGATCGTCGCCGCGAGCGCGCTGTCGGGCCGCAAGCTGCTGTCTGCAGACGGCGATCGCGTTGTGACGCCGCTGATCTACATGACCGAAATCGAGCGCAGCGTCCTCCTGGCCGAAGCCAATCGCATCGAGATCAGCGCCGGGCAGGCGCCGAGCGCGGCCTTTCTCGGCAAGGCCGTCGCCGACTTCTCCGACCGCGAGTTCATGAGCGAGGAGGATTGGAGCGCCTTCGAAGCGATCGGGGACCCGGACTCGCCGGCGGCCAAGGCCGTGGTCCGGGCCGCCCGGACGCGCGAGAAGGCTCGGCTGACGGCGCTTGAAGCGCAGGCCGCCGCAAACGGGGCCAGGGCGATGGTCTACGGCCGGCGTCCCACCGGCGTGGTCGGCGCCGTCTATCCGCGTAAGAGTTTCAAGCGGCTCCGGGTCATGGAGAACAACGTCTACGGCCTCGTCAACGTGCGCACCGACGGGGACCTCATCCTGTGCGCATCCAAGCGCGACAACGGTGAGCGCTGGACAATCCACGCCTTCCAGGCGGCATCCACCTGAAGACCAGGTCCTAGCGCCGGCCGGCGCGGGCCTACGCGCGCCTTCAAGGCCGGCGGCCAGCGCCGGGTTCAACGGCGCCGTGAGCCCTTCCCGCCAGAGGTCTGCGCGTGGCGGCGGCCGCCTGTTCCGGCCTTCAACTCCTCGCTGCCGGACGCCTGTCGGGCCCGACAAGTCGCACTGGCGGCATCAACCTTTCATTAAATCTGCGCGCGGGTGACACGTGCGCGCCCTATCGCCTCCGCCCGTCTGCTGAACGCCACAGCCAAGGGGGATGGGCGATGACCATGACGACGGGACGACGTACGGGACGCCGCACGCGCATCAAACTCGGGCTGGTCGCCTGCGCGGCGGCCGCCCCGCTGCTGCTGGGGGCGCAGGCCGCCTGGGCCGACGACGACGCGTCCACCGTGGCCGAGCTGGTGGTCACCGCCACCCCGATCCGCGACAGCATCGAGAAGTCGCTGGAGCTCCAGCAAGCCTCCGACAACGTCGTCAACGTGATCGCCGCCGACACCATCGGCCGCTTCCCGGACGCCACGGCGGCCGGCGCTCTGGCCCGCCTGCCCGGCGTCGGCGTCCAGCGCGACCAGGGCCAGGAGCGCTACATCCAGATCCGCGGCGCGCCGACGCGGTGGACCGCGGTCGCGTTCGACGGCATCAACGTGCTGGGCGCCGAGGACCGGATTTTCCGCTTCGACTCCGTGCCGGCCGCCCAGATCAGCCAGGTGGTGCTGAACAAGACCCTGCTGCCGGACATGCCCGCCGAGGCTCTCGCCGGGCGGGTCAACATCGAGACCTATTCGCCCCTAGAAAATCCGGGTTTCCACGTCTTTGGGGAAATCGGCGGCGGCTTCGTCGACCTTGGCGACGGCCCCGTGAAGAGCTACGCCGGCCGCGTTTCCTGGTCGAACGGGACGTGGGGCGTCAGCCTGGTCGGCTCGCACTACGAGTTCGAGCAGCACACCGACAACTCCGAGCCGCGCTTCGATGCGGTCGGCCCGACCCAGCTGCGGATCACCAAGTACATCATCACCCGGGTGACGGAGTCCTATTCGGGCCGCGTCGAATACTCGCCGAACGACGACCACTACGTCTCTTTCACTCACCTGAGGACCGAGTTCAACGACTACGAAGAGCGGAACCAGTATCGTTTCCAGTACAACAACGCCTTCCAGACGATCGAGCGCAACTTCGAGCGCCTGAACCTGGTGGGGGTGCCGACCGACGCCCTGTTCGAATGGGGCAAGTACTCGAACGGGGTGACCTACGACGTCCTTCACGGCGAGCACCGCATCGCCGACTGGGAAATCGACTGGAACCTTGCCCACACGACGACCGAGTTCAACACCTACACGCCCGAGACGGGCCAAAGCACGGCCAACGCCCTCAACAGGACGACGGACCCCGCGATCGTGGCGCGTCTGCCTTCGATGACTGTGGATGTGAACGCCGAACCAGGCGGAGTGCCCTTCCACACCCTGTACGACACGGTCCTGGTGAACAACGTCCCGACGCGCGGCCCGCAGCGGACTTCGCTTAACCAGCTGGCCTTCACCCACGAATGGGCAACCGAGTTTACGTCGCAGCTTGAGACGGAAGCCTATACGGCCAAGTTCGACGTCGACCGCGACTGGGAAAGCTTCGGCGCGGAGGCGCGGTTCAGCGCGGGCGTGCAGCACGACGACCGTTCACAGGAGGGCGCCGACGTCGCCCTGGTGCGGCCTAACGGCCAGGTGGTCAGCGGCAACGTCAGCGGCTTCCCGCTGCGCACCATCGCCAGCCAGTTGAACGTGCCCTGGACGCCCTTCGCCTTCGTGACCGCCAATCCCTGGGACAGCAACTTCGACTTCGGCTTCACCGCTACCTACGTCCACAATCCGGCGATGGACTGGCAGATGCAGCGGGTGATGGACGCCGCCCGCGCAGCCAACGCCGCTGGGGCCAACTTCCCCGTGTTCGCCAACGATCCGCGGTCGCTCAACACCGTCGATGAAGCGGTGACCGGCGCCTATGCCATGAACCGATGGAAGTGGGACCGCCATACGCTGGTCGGCGGCGTGCGGGTGGAGCGCACCGAGATCGAGACCCAGGGGCTGGGCGCCGTCGGCACGACGCTGGTGCCGCTCACCTTCTCCAGCGAAGAGACGTCCTGGTTCCCCAGCCTGCACTACAGCTTCGACTACTCCGACGAGTTGAAGTTCCGCGCGGCCCTAGTCTCCGGTCAGGCGCGGCCCAGCCTGGCGGACCTCCGCGCCACTGTGACGATCAACGACGCGGCCCAGACGATCACCGGCGGCAATCCCTTCCTCACGCCCGAGAAGGCCTACGGGGTCGACCTTTCAGCCGAGTGGTACTTTGGGCCGGCGAACCTGATCGCGGTGAACGCCTACCACCGGGAAGTCCAGGACGTCCTGTTCGACGCCAGCCGCATCGTGGGGGACGACAGCTACAACGCCGGCGGCGCGGACCGCAGCGGCTATACGCTCAGCACCACGTTGAACGGCGGCGACGGCCACCTGAGCGGCGTGGAGTTCGTCTACTACCACGCGTTCGACTTCCTGCCGGGCCCGCTCTCGGGTCTCGGCTTCCAGGGCAGCCTCGCCTTCACCACAGGCGAGTTCGAGACGCCCGACGGCGACAGCGTGGAGTTCCCCGGCACCTCCGACCGGATCGTCGGCGCGACCCTGTTCTACGAGAAGTACGGCCTCTCGGCCCGCCTGACCTACCAGTACCGTACGGACTGGCTGGACGAGGTGTTCCCAAGCGGCAGCGCCGCAAACCAGAACCTCTACTGGGACGAGACGACCCGGCTGGAATTCTCGCTGCGCTACCAGGTCAACGACAACGTCTCGCTGTTCTTCGACGCCAACAACCTGACCAACGAGAAGGGCATCCGCTACCAGGGCAATGAGAACCGGCCCTACGAAGTGGAGAGCTTCGGCCGCAAGTACCTCGCCGGGCTGCGCTTCACCTTCTGACCCTTGCGCCGGCGGCGCTCGCGCAGAGCGGTGCATCCGGGTTCGCCAGCGGCGTCAGCCGGCGGGAGCCGCAGCGCCCTCGGACGCCGGCGCCTCCGCAGGGGCCGGCGCACTGAGGTCGTCGCGCCCCACGATGCGGGTGACGGTGAGGTCAGCGGTGACGTTCCCGATGGTGCGGAACAGGTCCGGGACGCTCTCGACGGCCAACAGGAGCGGCAACATGATCACCGGCACGCCGGCGGCCAGGCAGACCGGCGCGATGGTCGCGAAGAACGAGACCTGGGCCGGCAGGCCCACGGCCGCGAGGCTGACCACCGCCGCCACCAGCACCACCACTGCGAGCGCGGCCGGGCCCAGCGCCACGCCGTGGAAATGGGCCAGATAGACGGCGACGGCGACGTTCGCCGCCGCGCTCGCGGCGCGAAAAATAGACACCGCCAGGGGCAGCACCACACCTGCCGTATCGTCGCGCACCCCAAGGGCCGGCGCAGCTTCGACCATCGCCGGCAAGGAGGCCAGCGACGACTGGGTGCTTAGGGCCACCGCTTGAGCGGGCAGGCTGGCCCGCGCCAGCTTGAGCGGCGAAATCCGCCCGAAGACCGCGGCCACCGGGTAGGCGAGCAGGGTCACCGTCAGACAAACCGACGCCACCAACAGGACGTAGTGGAAGAGAACCCCGAAGGCCCCGGCGCCGAGCTGCACCCCCACCACTATCGCCAAGGCGCCGACCCCGAGCGGGCCCAGCAAAAGGACCCACCGGACGATCACCAGCATGGTCTGCACCATCGCCTCGAGGACGGCCACGAGGCTTGTCCGTAGCGGCGCTGCGATCCGGCGCGCAGCGAACCCAAACAGAAGCGCAAACACCACCAGGGGTGCGATGGCCGTCTCTGCGGCGGCCTTGAACGGGTTCGTCGGTATCAGGCCGGATAACCACTCGCTCGCTGAGGCGACTTCGGGCGGCGCTTCAACCGGAGGGACGAGCTCGGGGCTCAACGGCCACAGCCGCAGCAGCCCGACAGACACAGCAGCGCCGACGGCGCAGGCTCCGACGAGGAGGACCGCGAACCAGCCGAAGGCGCGAGCCGCCGCTCCCCCGCCGCGGGCGGGGGCGGCGATCCCGGTAACCACCAGCCCGAAGACGAGCGGCGTCACGGTCATGGTCAGGGCGTCCAGCCAGATCTTTCCGACCGGCTGAGCGACGCCGAGCACGGCCTCGGAAGACCCTGGCGAGAACGCCGCCACCGCGGCGCCCGCGAACAGGCCAAGGGCCAAGGCGGCCAGTATGCGGATGGTCAAGCCGCTCACGGTGGAGCTAACGGACTGGGTGCACCCCGCGTTCCTCGCGCCGTCACCAGCCGAGCCCGACCCAGGGCTTGACGCGCCAGCGCGCCCGGTATTTAACGCTCTCCTTAATTAGCATGCTGATTAAATACGAATGGAAGGATCGCCATTATGCAGACGCCGCCGATCGTAGCGCCGACCGAGTGGGAAGCTGCGCGGGAGCAGCTTTTGGTGAAGGAGAAGGCCCTCACCCGCGCCCGTGACTCGCTGGCCGCGGAGCGGCGGCGGATGCCGTGGATGGCCGTCGAGAAGCCCTATGTCTTCGAAACGGCCACGGGACCGGCCAGCCTGCTCGACCTTTGCGAGGGCAGGCGTCAGCTGATCGTCTACCGCGCCTTCTATGAGCCCGGCGTGCACGGCTGGCCCGAGCACGCGTGCCGCGGCTGCTCGATGGTGGCCGACCAGGTGGCGCACCTGTCCCACCTGAACGCCCGCGACACCACGCTCTGCTTCGTATCCCGCGCCCCGCAGGCCGACATCGCGCGGCTGAAGGAGAGGATGGGCTGGAAGATCCCTTGGCACACCGTCACCGACAGCTTCGACAAGGATTTCGGCGTCGACGAGTGGCACGGCCACAACGTCTTCATCCGCGACGGCGAGCGGATCTTCCGCACCTACTTCATCAACAACCGCGGGGACGAGGCGATGGGGACCACCTGGAGCTACCTCGACCTGTCGCCCCTGGGCCGCCAGGAGACCTGGGAAGATTCGCCCGAGGGCTATCCGCAGACGCCGCCGTACAAGTGGTGGAACTGGAACGACAGCTATGCCCCGCAGGCCGCTCCCGATCCTGAATGGGTCCAGGTGTCGGAAGCCGGCGAGGCCGCCTTCCGGGCGGCCAACGCACAAGGCGGATGAACGCGCCCCTCGCCCGGGCGGCCGAGGGGCTGAGCCTGGCCGCCGCCCCCACCTTCGCGGCCATGGCGACGGCGACGGCGGCCTGGGGCGGCGGGCCGATGGACGCGCTCTGCGGCGCCGGCGCAAGGTCTGGCGTGGACGGCATGACGCAGATGTACCTGCTGATGGCCGCCTTCCACGTCTCGCCCTGGCTGAGGCTGGCGGCGCGGCGGAAGAGATGACGGAGGAGACAAGATGCAGGCTGCAGCCGACCCCCTAAGCGCGACGCTTTCGGCGATCGCGGACCCGACCCGGCGGGCGATCTTAGCCCGGCTGAGCCAGGGCGAGGCGACGGTGAACGAGCTGGCCGAGCCGTTCGACATCAGCCTGCCCGCCGTCTCCCGGCACCTGAAGGTGCTCGAGCAGGCGGGACTGATCTCCCGCGGCCGCGAGGCGCAGTGGCGACCCTGCCGGCTCGAGGCCGGGCCGCTGAAGGACCTCGACGGCTGGCTCGCCCAGTACCGCCGCTTCTGGGAGGGCAGCTTCGACAAGATGGACGCCTATCTCGCCAAGCTCACCAAGGGAGATCCCGATGGACGCAAGAACTGACAGGCGCGAGGGGCTCGATCCCGGCATGCCGCTCCGCGACGACGAGTTGCTGATCGTTCGCCACTTCGACGCGCCGCTGCCGCTGGTCTTCCGTATGTGGGAGGACGCGGTGCACCGGGCGAACTGGTGGGCGCCGAGGGACTGCCGCTGCACCCACTTCAGCCATGACTTCCGCGAAGGCGGCGCCTGGCGCGCCTGTTTCGTCTTCGAAGGCGACGAGAACTGGCAGGGCGGCGTCTACAAGGAGATCGAGCGCGATCGCCGGATCGCCTTCACATTCAGCTGGGACTCCGGTCCTGCGGCCGGCGTCGAGACGCTGGTGACGATCACCTTCGCCGAAGCCAACG
>NZ_DATAGM010000145.1:0-4866 GCF_036263695.1 Phenylobacterium sp. | reverse complement strand
ATCAGCGCCCGTCGCAGGTCGCCATGGTGGTAGGGGCGCGCTTCGGCGGTTGCAGTTTCTCTCATAGGCTCCACCCTAAATCTGAATCTGTACGGCGTAAAGATACATCTTGACGCCGCTCAGATCAGCGTTATCTTATCGTTGTTCAAATAACAAAACGCCCCCGCTCCCCCGGGGGTTCAACTCAAAAGGTGTGTGTCATGTCTCTCGTAACGTTTGAACGGCTCTTCGATCGCGCGGCTCCCGCATTCTTCGTGGGCCTCGGCCTCCTGGCGGCGTTCGCCACGGTGACGCTCGTCTAAGCCGGTCAACACTCCCGCCGTACGAAGGGGACCCGACGGGGTCCCCTTTTTCGTTTGGGCGCTGCTCGTCCCCGGAACAGCTACCTCCCGCTTCGCGGAGGAGGTAGTGGGCTATGCAAATCCGCATACCCGTACAGCGTAAATCGATAATTGAACGCCGCTTAGATTGGCCTATCTTGTCACTGTTCAGATCGTTTCGGTCTGGACCCCGACCAAGGAGATCTGAGATGACCATCAACACCTTCGCCCGCACCGCCGACAAGCTGACCGCGGTCTTCCTGCTGTTCATCAGCTTCGCCGTCGTCGGCGGCGCCGCCGCCCTGGGCGCGTAAGCCACATGCGGCGCAAATGACGCGGGCCGGTTCGGCTCGTTCCGGCCCGCCGTCATGGAGACGCCACGGTTTTTCCCCTATGCTCCTTGCAAGCGGATCGGCGTTCGTCGATTCGTGTCCTGGGGCTCCTAGCGACGAGGCTTCGTCTTCAGTCCTGTAGCGTTCCCGATAAGAGCCTCGAGGCTCGCCGAAAGGCCCGGCCATGCAGGTGCTTAGCCACCCGCCCTCCGGTTGGCCGGCCCTGGTGCTGAACGCGGACTTCCGCCCACTCAGCTACTACCCCCTGTCGCTCTGGCCGTGGCAGGAGGTGATCAAGGCGGTGTTCCTGGACCGGGTCGACGTGATCTCGACCTACGACCAGGAGGTCCACTCCCCCTCCATGAAGATGCGGCTGCCCAGCGTCGTTTCGCTGAAGAGCTACGTGGCCCAGGACCGGCCCCCCGCCTTCACCCGCTTCAACCTCTTCCTGCGCGACGCCTTCACCTGCCAGTACTGCAGCTCGGGCGAGGACCTGACCTTCGACCACGTGGTCCCGCGCTCCCGCGGCGGGCGCACGACGTGGGAAAACATCGTCACCGCCTGCGCCCGCTGCAACCTGGTGAAGGGCGGCCGCACCCCGGCGGAGGCGGCCATGCACCCGCACCACAGGCCCCGCCGCCCCAGCGCCTTCGAGCTGCAGGACCGCGGCCGCCGCTTCCCGCCCAACCACCTTCACGAAAGCTGGTTGGACTTCCTCTACTGGGACGTCGAGCTGGAGGCGTAGGCTCAGCGGTCCTGGGTCTTGCTGATCACCACGCCGGCCCCGGCGCCGATCGCTGCGCCCACCGGACCGCCGAAGATCAGGCCGGCCGCCGCGCCTGTGGCGGCGCGCTGTTCGGTGTTGTGCCCGCAGGCGCTGAGCGCCAGGGCGAGCGCGCCCAAGGTCAGAAACTGGAATGCATGCCGCACGGTCGGCCTCCCTCGAACTGCCGAGCTGGTTAGCCCCGCGATTCGGTCCAAATTCGGACCGGCGGCCGGGCTGCTCAGTCCGCCGGCGCCGCGGTCACCGGCCCGGACCGGAGGCTGCCGTGCGAGGCGCCCAGGTGGGCGGCGATGGCCATGTGGCGGGTGGAGGGTACGCCGAAGGCCATGATCGAGCGGCTCACCTTGCGGCCGGCGTCGGTCGACTGGCGGGCCCAGCCGACGAATTCGGCGTCGTCGGACAGGTGGGATGGGCATTCGATCGAGGCGCCCTGCAGGCCGACCGAGGCGAGGATCTGGCTGTCGCCGAACGGCGGGCAGCGGCGGCCCACCAGCAGCAGGCAGTAGGGACGGATGGAAGCCAGGGCGGAGGCCAGACCGACCTCGGGCACCCCCTCGATCTCGGTGACCTCGCAGACCAGGCCCTTGAGCACGGCCTCGCGGGCCTGCTTGAAATAGTCGACCAGCGCCTTGCGCCCGTGCGGGTTGGAGAGGCTGACGTAGGAGACCGGCAGGGTCAGCGTCAGCTCCTTGGCGCCCTCGGACTCCGCCTGCAGGCGGTCGAGGCCGCGCGAGAGGGTGGCCAGATCGATGCGTTCCAGGTCCGCCCGGGTGAGCCTGACGGTGTCCGCGACCGAGAGCGGCTGGCCGGTCTCCACGTCCACCACCTGGCGGGCCATGCGGTAGCCGATGCGCCGGAAGGCCTTCAGCTCCAGCACCGGCTCCAGCCGGCAGGACACGCGCAGCTCGCGGCCGTTGGAGGCGGTGAACCGGGCCGCTTCAGGGGCGGCCTCCTCATGCATCTCGATCTGGCGTGCGACGGCGCTCATCTGGCGCGGGCCCTCCATCCCGAGCCGCTACACAACGCGCCGGGTTACTGGTGCGACCGTAAATTCGCGGGGTTAAGCGGCTGTCGCCGCTGTGGTTTCCGGTGCGCGACGGATCGTCGCGGGTCCGTCAGTTGAAGCTTTGCGACAGCCGGAAGGCGGCCGGCAGGATCAGCACGCCCAGCAGGCAGGGGAAGATGAACAGGATCAGCGGCACGGTCAGCTTGGCCGGCAGCGCCAGCGCCTTCTCTTCGGCCCGCAGCATCCGCTTGTTGCGCATGTCGGCCGAGAAGACCGTCAGGGTCTCGCCGAGGCTGGTGCCCATGTCCTCCGCCTGGCGCAGCATGGTGGCCATCGAGCGGGCGTCCTCGATGCCCAGCCGGTCGGCGAAACCGGACCAGGCCTCCTTCCGGGCGCGGCCGGCGCGCAGCTCCAGAGTCAGGTAGCGCAGGTGGACGGTGAGGTTCGGATAGCGGCGGGCCAGCTCGTCGGTGACCCGGCTGACGGCGGCGTCCAGCGACAGGCCGGCCTCTACGGAGGCGACCAGAAGGTCGAGCATGTCGGGGAAGCCGTCGGCGTACTCGCGCTCGCGCGACTGCTTGCGCATGTTGAGGAACTGGTCCGGACCCAGAAGGGCCACAAGCGAGAGCACGGCGGCCATGACCACCGCGCCCATGCCGCCGGCGCCGCTCATCGCCACCGGCAGCAGCATCAGGGTGCCGATGGTGGCGGCGATCAGCGCTGCGGCGCGGACACCCAGGTAGACGACCGCCGCCTCCTTGCTGAAGAAGCCGGCCTGCAGCAGGCGGGTGCGCACGACCGACAGCTTGGCCGGGTCGCGCACCGCGGCGCTGTGGCCGAGGCGGCGCATGCCCGCCGCCAGCTGCTCTGTGAACTGCCCCTGGCGCGGCGGAGCGGCGGCGGCCCCGCCGCTCAACCGCGTGCGGCGCACGGCGCGGGCGCGGGCCTCGCCCGCCACGGCCAGCAGGCAGCCGCCGGCCGCCATCGCGATGAGGGCGACGGCGATGTAGGTGACCAGGTCCTGCATCGAGAGGGGCATCGGCTCAGATCCGCATGTCGATCATGCGCTGCATGACCAGGTTGCCGAGGAACATCCAAAGCGTCAGGCCGCCCAGGCCCATCTGGACGAAGGGCTCATGGATGACCTCGCCGTAGAAGCCGGGCGAGATCAGCTGCAGCATGGCGGCGACTAGGAAGGGGGCCGAGGTCAGGATCATCGCTGAGGCGCGACCTTCCGAGGAGGCGGCCTTGATCTTCAGCCGCATCTTGTGCCGCTCGCGCACCGTGTGGGCGTTGAGCTTCAGGAGCCCGGTGAGATTGCCGCCGGCGCGCTCCTGCAGCCGCACGGTGGCGGCGAACAGGTCCACGTCCGGGTGCTGGCAGCGCTCGGAGACGCGGTCCACCGCTTCCTGCAGCGTCGCGCCGTAGGAGATCTCGTCAGCGGCCATGCCGAACTCGGTGCCGATCGGGTCGGACATCTCGCGCCCCACCAGGGCGATGGCGGTCGGGACCGGGTGGCCGGCCTCCAGGCTGCGGACGATGATGTCGAGCGCCTGCGGCAGCTGGAAGCCCAGCTTCTTGGCGCGTCGGCCGGCGACGAACTTCAGCACGAAGATCGGGCCCAGGGTCATCACCGGCAGGGGCGCGATGGCGGCCAGCGTCAGGTTCTTGGTGACGACGAACACCCCGAGCGCGGCGATGGCGCCGGCCCCCAGGGCCAGCAGCGCCCAGCGCCGGGGGTCGTAGGTGAGGCCGGAGCGGACGATCAGGTCCGAGAGCCAGGGCCAGCCCTTCTTCTCACCATTCGCCGTCAGGCCGCGCTGCTTGCGCAGCTCCAGCACCAGTTCGGAGATGCCGCCGATCTTCTCGGCCAGGACCAGCCGCTTGTTGACCTTGCGCTTGACGTTGGCGACGCGCACCAGGCCGATGCCGGCCTGCGCCGCCGCGAAAACGGCCGCGAAGACCAGGACCAGGAAAACGGCGTTGGCGTCGAGCTGGATGTTCGGCATGGCGTCAGCTCAGCGGCTTCGAGGGGTCGAAGTTGGCGGTGTCGTAGGGGATGCCGCGGCGGATCATCTCGTCCAGGCAGCGCGGCCGAAGGCCCGTGGCCCGGAACTCGCCGTGCACCATGCCGTCCGGCCCGGTGTGGGTGCGGTGGAAGGCGAAGATTTCCTGCATCTGGACCACCTGGCCCTCCATGCCGGTGATTTCGGTGACGCTCATCACCTTCCGCTTGCCGTCCGACAGGCGCATCACCTGGACGATCATGCCGATGGCGCTGGCGATCTGACCGCGCATGGATTCGGGCGTCAGCCGCATGCCGCTCATCGCCACCATCTGCTCGAGGCGGGTGATGGCGTCCCGGGGCGTGTTGGCGTGGATGGTGGCCATCGAGCCTTCGTGGCCGGTGTTCATGGCCTGCAG
>NZ_DATAGM010000144.1:0-13804 GCF_036263695.1 Phenylobacterium sp. | reverse complement strand
CAGCACGAGCGGGCCAGCCAGACCGGCGCGGGCCTCCCGGGCGCGGGCCGCTCCACCCCGCTGGAGGACGTCGCCAAGCGCTACGTCGGCGTGGACGAGAAGGGCCGCATCGCCGACCTCGACCTGCGCACGCGCCTGGCCGCCCACATGATGGACGCCCGCGCCCACGCCCTGACGCTGGCCCGCGCCGCCGCCGAGGCCAGGGAGGCGAACGGGGCCACCAACGCCGCCTCGGTGCTGAAGAACTCGGCCACGTCGGTGTCCCAGAAGCGCGCCGAGCTGACTCTGGAGATCATGGGCCACCAGGGGCTCGGCTGGGAGGGCGAGGGCTTCTCCGAGGAGGAGATCACCGCCGTCCGCGGCTGGCTGACCGGCAAGGCGATGTCGATCTACGGCGGCTCAGCCGAGATCCAGAACAACATCATCTCCAAGCGCATCCTCGGCCTGCCCGACACGACCCAGTCGACGTAGTCGCGCCGGCCTTGGCGGTTTCCTCTTAACCCGGCGCCCGCTAGGGTCGAGCTGTAGCCGCTTCGGCGGGGATGAGCGGCGGGGGCGATGGAGGAAGAGACGGTTCCGCAGCAGATGAGCGAGGCGCGCCTCGCCGAGCTGCACGCCGAGCTCGTCGCACGCGAGGACCTGCAGTTCGATTTCCCGCCATTCGTGGAGCCGAAGCCGCCGGCCTGGGCGGACGCCCTGGTGCGCTTCTTCGAGGCCATCGGCCCGATCCTCAAGGTCGTCTTCTGGGCCGGGCTGATCATCGGAGGGTTGCTGATCGTCTTCTTCGCCGCCCGTGAGGTGCAGGCGACCTGGACCCGTCGGCGCAAGGCCGAGCAGGGGGCGGCCCCCACCGACTGGGCGCCCGAGCCGGCCAAGGCCAAGGCCCTGCTGGAGGACGCCGACCGGCTGGCCGCCGAGGGTCGGTTCGAAGAGGCGGTCCACCTGCTGCTGTTCCGAAGCATCGACGACCTGGCCGGCCGCCGGCCCGAGGCGGTGCGCCCGGCCCTCACCAGCCGCGACATCGCCCGCATCGAGGCCATGCCTGGGCCCGCCCGCAGCGCCTTCTCGCGCATCGCCGAGGCGGTGGAGAAGAGCTTCTTCGGCGGCCGCCCCCTGGGCCGGAGCGAGTTCGCCGAGTGCCGCCGGGCCTACGAGGCCTTCGCCTTCGCGGAGGGCTGGACATGAGCGAGGCCGCTGCGCCCGGACGGGCTCAGCCCTTCTCCACCAAGGTGGTCGTCGCCCTGCTGCTGGTTGGCCTCGTCGCCTTCGCCGGCTTCACCGTGCTGGCCGCCTACGCGCCGGAAATGCGCGGGAGTGGCGATCCGGGGGCGCACGCTCTGTCGCGCTCGGCCGTGGGCTACACCGGCGTGCGGGCGCTGCTGGAGGAGCAACGGGTGGACGCCGTCGTCAGCCGCAGCTTCCCCCCGCACGACGCCGACTATTCGGAGGAGGCGGTCCCGCTGGTGGTCGTCACCCCGCCCCGCGGGGCCAAGGCCAAGGACCTGGAGCCCTTCTTCACCGTCACCCCGTTGCTGATCGTGCTGCCCAAGTGGCTGACGGCGCCCGACCCGGTGCGCTCCGAACGGGTGCTCAAGCTCGGGGTCGGCCCCGCCGCGCCGTTTGGCGAGATGCTGAAAGGCCTGTCGGCGCAGACAACGATCGCCAGCCGCAAGGGCTGGTCCAGCCCGGTGCTGATCGGCGCCGGCGACTTCGAGGGCGCCCGCCTGCCGCTCGGCCGCATCGACAGCCTGCAGACGATCTCCGGCCCCGGCTGGGATCCCGTGCTGGTCGACGAGAGCGGGGCCGCGGTGCTGGCCTGCGCCAAGTCGCGGCGCGTGTGCGTGCTGGCCGATCCGGACCTGCTGAACACCCAGGGGATCGCCAGCCGCGACACCGCACGGGCGGGCCTGGCGATCCTCAACACACTGAGAGGCGAGGGCGGGCCGGTCTATTTCGACGTGACGCTGAACGGCCTCAGCGCCGATCACAATCTCCTCAAGCTGCTGCTGACCCCGCCGCTGCTCAGCTTCACCCTCTGCGCCGTGGCCGCCGCCCTGCTTATGGGCTGGCATGCGATGGCAAGGTTTGGGCCAGCCGCACGCGAGGACCGGGAGCTGGCGTTGGGCAAGCAGGCGCTGGTGGACAATTCCGCCGGCCTGTTCCGGATGGCCGGCAAGGAGCATGAGCTGGCCCCCGCCTACGTCCGCCTCACCGAGCAGCTGGCGGCCAGGTCCGCGGGCGGCGAGCGGGCGCCGCACGGGACCGGCGAGCGGATCGCCTGGCTGGACCGCATGGCCGCCCAGCGCGGGATCACCACACGGCTCGCCGAGCTGGAACGGGAGGCCGAGGGCGCGCGCACGCGCCACGACCTCTTGGGCCTGGCGCGCCGGCTGTACGAATGGAGAGCGGAGATGACGCGTGAACGTCGATGAGGTGAAGGCCCTGGCCCAGGCCATCCGGGCGGAAGTCGGCAAGGCGGTGATCGGTCAGGAGGACACCATCTCGCTGATGCTGACCGCCCTGCTGGCCAAGGGTCACATGCTGCTGGAGGGCCCGCCGGGCGTAGCCAAGACCTTCCTCGCCCAGTGTTTCGCCCGCACCCTGCACCTGGACTACGGGCGCATCCAGTTCACCCCCGACCTGATGCCCGGCGATATCACCGGCACCAACATCTTCAACTTCCAAACCTCCACCTTCACCCTGAACAAGGGTCCGGTGTTCTGCGAGCTGCTGCTGGCCGACGAGATCAACCGCACCCCGCCGAAGACCCAGGCGGCGCTGCTGGAGGCCATGCAGGAGCGGCAGGTCACCATCGACGGCAAGCCGCACGATCTGGGCGACCGGTTCATGGTGGTGGCGACCCAGAACCCGCTGGAGCAGCAGGGCACCTATCCGCTGCCCGAGGCCCAGCTGGACCGCTTCCTGTTCAAGCAGGTGCTGGCCTATCCGAGCCTGGAGGAGGAGCGCCGCATCGTGGCGACCCACGGCATGCGCTCGGGCCAGGCGGACCCCGCGGCGATGGGCGTGACGCCGGTGGCCGACGCCGCCGCGCTGGCCGCCGCGGCCGAGGCGGTGGCGCGAATCCGCCTGGCCGAGGACATCGTCGATTACGTCCTGAAGCTGGTCCGCTCGACCCGGGAGACCGCCGAGCTGCAGAGCGGGGCGAGCCCCCGCAGCGCGGCCATGCTGGCGCTCGCCGCCCGCGCCCACGCGGCGCTGGACGGGCGCGACTACGTGATCCCGGACGATGTGAAGCGGCTGGCCCTGCCGGCCCTGCGCCACCGGGTGATCCTCTCCCCCGCCGCCGAGATCGAGGGCCGCCGGGCCGACGACGTCATCGCGGGCCTGATCGACCAGGTGGAGGCGCCGCGCTAGCGGGCTCATGATCTACCCCACCCCCCGAGCCATCCTGCTGGTCGCGCTGGGCGCTGCGCCCTCGCTGATCCTGGCCTTGGTCGCGCCCAGCTTCTGGGTGGCGGGGCTCGCCTGGCTGCTGGCCGCAGCGGGGCTGATCCTGGTGGACGTGCTGCTCTCGCCGCCGGCCAATTCCGTGGAGCTGGAGCTCGAGGCGCCGCGGTCCCTCGGCGTCGGGCGGGAGGGCGCCGCCACCCTGTCGGCGGTGTTCCCGAAGTTCGCGCCCCGGCAGGTGGAGCTGGCCCTGTCGGCCGGCGAGCGGCTGTCGCTGGAGCCCCGCCGCCAGACCGCCTCGGCGGCCGGAAGCCGCGCCCGCGCCTTGCTGAAGCTGAAGCCGCTGCGCCGGGGTGAGGGCCGCTTCGAGGAAGCCTGGGCGCGCTGGCGCGGACCGCTGGGCCTGGCCTTCATCCAGCGCTCCAAGAAGCTGGACGCCGTCGCCGCCATCACCCCCGACGTCCAGTCCGTGAAGGACGAGGCGCTGCGCCTCTTCGCCCGGGACGCCCCGTTCGGGGCCAAGGTGCAGCTGGACACCGGCGAGGGCGCCGAGTTCCACGCCCTGAAGGAGTACCAGCCGGGGATGGACCTGCGCTCCGTCGACTGGAAGCAGAGCGCCCGTCACGGCAAGCTGATCGGCCGCGAGTACCGCACCGAACGCAACCACCACATCATCCTGGCGCTCGACACCGGCCGATTGATGTGCGCGCCGCTGGCCGGGGCGCCGCGCATCGACCGGGCGATCAACGCGGCGCTGCTGCTGGCCTTCGTGTCGCTGAAGCTCGGCGACCGGGTCGGCCTGTTCGCCTTCGACGCCAAGCCGCGGGTGGCGAGCGGGGTGACCGCCGGCGCGCAGTCCTTCCCGCTGCTGCAGCGTCTGGCCGCCTCCATCGACTACACCACCGAGGAGACCAACTTCACCCTCGGCCTCTCGACCCTGCTGGGGCGCCTCGACCGCCGCTCGCTGGTGGTGGTGTTCACCGACTTCGCCGATCCGACCAGCGCCGAGCTGATGATCGAGAACGTCGGCCGGCTGCTGCGCACCCACCACGTGCTGTTCGTGGCCTTCCGGGACGAAGAGCTGGAGAGCCTGCTCTCCGCCGAGCCGCAAGCGCCGGAGGACGTCTCTCGCGCCGTGGTCGCCGGGACCCTGCTGCAGCAGCGCGAGCTGGTGTTCGGCCGTCTGACCCGGATGGGCGCCCAGATCGTCGACGCCCCCGCCGGCCGCATGGGCACGGCCCTGGTCAACGCCTATCTCGACGCCAAGCGTCGGGACCTCCTCTAAGGGGAACGGAGATGGCCGAGCTCGTCCTCAAGAGCCAGAGGTTCCGGTCCGAGCGGGAGGCGGACTGGCGCCGGCTGGAGACCCTGCTGGCGAAGGCCGAAGGCGGCTCGGCCGCGCGGCTGACCCGCCAGGAGCTGCTGGAGCTGCCGGTGCTTTACCGCTCGGCCCTGTCGTCGCTCTCGGTGGCCCGCTCGATCTCCCTGGACCAGGGGCTGATCGACTATCTGGAGAGCCTCTGCACCCGCTCGTACTTCTTCGTCTACGGGGCCCGCTCGACCCTGCTGGAGCGGATCGGCCGGTTCTTCACCCACGACTGGCCGAGGTCCGTGCAGGGCATGTGGCGCGAGACTCTTGTGTCCCTGCTGGTGACCACGCTCGGCGTGGTCGTCGCCGCGGTGCTGGTCAGCGGCAATCCCGACTGGTTCTACGCCTTCGTGCCCAGCGAGATGTCCGGCGGGCGCGACCCCTCGGCCTCCACCGCCTTCCTGCGCTCGACCCTCTACGACGACCACGACGGCAAGTCGGTGTTCGCCACCTGGCTGTTCACCCACAACGCTCAGGTGGCGCTGTTCGCCTTCGCCCTGGGCTTCGCCCTGTGCCTGCCGACGGCGGCGCTGATGATCTACAACGGCCTGATGCTGGGCGCCTTCCTGACGCTCTTCGCCTCTCACGGTCTGGGGATCGAGGCGGGAGGCTGGCTGATGATCCACGGCGCCACCGAGCTGTTCGCCATCGTGCTGGCCGGCGCGGCCGGCTTCACCATCGGCTGGGCGGTGGTCTTCCCGGGCGAGGCCTCGCGGATGCGGGCCGCCTCGGTGGCCGGGAAGCGGGCGGCGACGGTGATGACCGGCGTGGTGGTCATGCTGTTCGTGGCCGGCCTCTTAGAGGGGATCGGTCGCCAGGCGATCCGGTCGGACGCCATCCGCTACGCAATCGCCGCCACCAGCCTGACCATCTGGCTGGCCTACTTCTACCTGCCCAGGAAGGCGCGATGAGCCAGGCCGGGATCCAGCGCGGCAAGCGCACAGCCGGCCGGCCGCCGCAGGACACGAGCCGCGAGTTCGTCACGCCGGAGGGCGTCGACCTGCGCCTGCGGATCGGCGAGGCCGGCGAGCGGGCGGCGGCCTTCCTGGTGGACGTGATCATCCTGACCATCGCCCTCGTCGTGGTCAGCATCGGGATGGTCGGCGTGCTGGCGGCCTCTCGGGCCCGGGGCGTGGAGGTGGCGGCCATCGTCTGGCTGCTGATCGCCTTCTTCCTGCGCTTCTTCTACTTCATGGCTTTCGAAATGCATCCGGGGGCGGCGACGCCCGGCAAGCGAATGCTGGGCCTCCGGGTCATCGCCCGGGGGGGCGGGCGGCTGACCGCGGACGCCGTGTTCGCCCGCAACGCCATGCGCGAGCTGGAGGTCTTCCTGCCGCTGTCCTTCCTGTTCTCGCAGGGCGACGGCGTCGACGCCTGGGTCATCCTGCTGGGCCTGATCTGGAGCGGCGTCTTCCTGTTCTTCCCGCTGTTCAACCGCGATCGCCTGCGGATCGGCGACTTGGTGGCCGGGACCATGGTGGTCAAGGCGCCGAGGCGGAAGCTGCTCCCGGACCTGGCGGACGAGCGCACGCCCGGCGTCGGCCGCCTGGCCTTCACCCAGGCCCAGGTGGACGCCTATGGCGTGAAGGAGCTGCACGTCCTCGAGGAGGTGCTGCGCCGGGCCGACAAGCCGACCATGCGGGCCGTCGCCCAGCGCATCCAGGGCAAGATCGGCTGGCAGGGCGAGGACGCCTCCGACCCCCAGTTCCTCGCCGCCTACTACGCCGCTCTGCGCGGTCGGCTGGAGAGCCGGATGCTGTTCGGCCACCGCCGGAAGGACAAGTTCGACCGGGCCTAGGGGCGCTAGTCGAACACCGTGGCGGGATCCTCCGGCGGGGCGATCTCCCGCAGGCGGCGGATCTCGAAGTAGGCGGCTGCGGCGATGGCGGCGAGGTAGACGTCCGACAGGGTCGAGGCGACGGCGCAGGTCAGCAGCGCCGGGAACAGGCCGAAAGCCCGCTCGGAGTCGTAGTAGGTGCCCAGGCCCACGCCCTCCGCCAGCCAGTCGGCCCCGAAGGCGAAGACGATGTAGAGGGCGAACAGCGCCAGCAACTTCAGCCTCGCGCCCCGGGCGATCTGGAAAGCGCGGCCGAGGGCGGCGAACACGCCCGGCCGCTCGACCACTGCGACGACGACCGCCAGGCCGACGAAGGGGTAGATGACCGAGCCCGCCAGATAGAGCAGGGGCGCCCCCGCGCCCGCGCCCACGATGGCCAAGGCGTAGAAGCCGACCTCCATGATCAGGTTCATCAACACGCCGGTGGCCACCAGCGGGACCAGCACCTTGAAGCCCGGCGTCATCAGCTCGCCCCAGGCGACCCGCCGGCCCTCCAGCTCCTGCCAAAACAGGTAGGCGACCCCGCCGTGGAACAGGCTGGCGCGAAAGGCCTCGATGACGATGGACGAGATCGCGTTGCCCTCGTCCGGCGGCGTCGGGGCGGCCAGGGTCGCGTAGTCGAACAGGAACTCCGGCAGGCCGACCAGCAGGGCGCCTAACAACAGGACCTTGGGCGCGTTGCGGACGATGAACTCCAGCGCCTCGGTCAGCACATGGTCGAGGCGCAGGCGCGGGGAGGCGAGCTTCACGGGGTCATTCTGCCTGATCGGGGCGCTCTCGTCAGTCGAACAGGGCGGCCAGCGCGTCCGGCGAGACGCCTTCCTTCAGCCGCTTCAGCTCGACGTAGATCACCGAGGCCCCGGTGGCGCCGATCAGCGCGTTGATCACGCCGGAGACGGAGTTGGCGATCATCTGGCTGACGACCATGCCCTGCGGGCCCATCGCCATGGCCGCCAAGCTGAGCGGGGAGACCAGCAGACCGACAATCCAGCTCAGCACCACGAACAGCAGCATCAGGCCGAAGATCCGCCAGCGGTTGCCGCGGGTCAGCTCGGCGCTGCGACCGAAGGCGCCGACGATCCCGGTCTGCTCGCTGACGAGCGAAGGGACGGCCACGCACCAGGCCACCAGCATCATCACTCCGGGCACGATGAACAGCAGGAAGCCGACGACCAGCGCCACGGCCATGAGCAGGGAGAGCAGGATCACCGGCACGAAGTTGCGCAGGCCCATGGCCAGGCACTCGCCAAAGCTGGCGCGGGCCCCGTTCAGGTCCCGGATGGTTCCGTAGATCAGCGCCCCCTGGAGCACCGCGTTGGTGATGATCGAGACGAGGAAGCCGATCCCGAACAGACCAAATGTCTCCGGGCCGATGTTCAGGCTGGAAGGGTCGCCCATGAGGTCCAGGACCCCGATGCTGACGAGCGCCGTGGGCGCGCCGACCAGCAGCGCGGTGAGGCCGAGGAACGGCGCCAGGTTGCGGCCGAGCACCCCGAAGGTCGCCCCGATCACCTTGCCGATGTCGAGGCTGGGCGCCCCTGCTGCGATGGCCGTCATGCGCGTCTCCCCCTCCGTCGGAGGAAATCATGCCCGCGCTGGGCTGTCGATGTGGGGCGGAACGAAGGCAAGCGCCAACGGTTGTCCGCCCGACCCACTGACATGCCAAAGGAGAAGGCCATGCAAGCCGATCGCGAGCACGCCGTGAAGGTGCTGAACAGCCTGATCGAGACCACCCTCGATTCCGCCAACGGTTACAAGGAGGCGGCCGAGAACGCCCAGTCGACCGAGTTCAGGACCCTGTTCGAGGAACGGGCCCGCCGGCGGATGGACCTGACCCGCCAGCTGCAGCAGGAGGTCCGCAGCTTCGGCGGCCAGCCCGAGGACGACCAGTCGATGCTCGGCAAGGCCCACAACAAGTTCGTCGACCTGAAGACCGCGCTGACCGGCGGCCCGGACGACAAGAAGGTGATCAACGAGGTCGAGCGCGGCGAGGACGTGATCAAGGCCAAGTACGAGAAGTGCCTGAACGACGACGACCTGCCCTCTGATGTCCGCCAGCGGCTCAGCCAGGCCTACGAGTCGATCCGCGCCGACCACGACGAGATCAGCCGGATCAAGCACCAGTACCAGTAACTCTGCGGCGCCCCCTCGACTCTTACCTCCCCCGCGAAGCGGCGGGAGGTAGGGGTTGATCGTCTGGCTTGGCTGGGGCACGCGTGCCCCATGTCGGACAATCTCTACGAGCTGCTGGCGAGCCGGTTTCCGGAGGATCCGGCCGCGCCCTGCTTCCTGCTGAAGGACGGCGGGCAGATCAGCTATGCGGCGCTGGCCGACGGCGCGGCCCGGGCGGCGGCGCTGATGGTCGAGCGGGGCGTGAAGCCCGGCGACCGGGTGGTGCTGAAGGCCGAGAAGAGCCCGCAGGCGGTAATGGCCTACCTGGCGACGCTGATGGCGGGCGCGGTCTACACGCCCCTCAACGGCGCCTACACCGCCGCCGAGACGGACTACTTCCTCAAGGACGCCGAGCCGGCGCTGGTGCTCACCGACCCCGTGACCTTCCTGGCCGAGGCCGCGGGCGTCGAGCCGCTGGCTGAGCCCGTCTCGCGGTCCGCATCGGACCTGGCCTCGATCATCTACACCAGCGGCACGACCGGGCGCTCCAAGGGGGCGATGCTCAGCCACGGGAACCTGGCGGCCAACGCCCTGGCGCTGCACGCCGCCTGGGGCTTCTCAGAGAAGGACGTGCTGCTCCACGCCCTCCCGATCTTCCACGTACACGGCCTGTTCGTGGCGTTGCACTGCGCTTTCTTAAGCGGCGCGCCGATGGTCTGGCTGGATAGGTTCGAGGATGGAGCGGTCGTGGAGGGCCTCTCCGGCGCCACGGTGATGATGGGCGTGCCGACCTTCTACACCCGCCTGCTGTCCACCCCCGCGTTCACGCGGGACCGGGCCGAGCACATGCGCCTCTTCATCTCCGGCTCGGCGCCGCTGCTGGAGTCCACCTTCGCCGAGTTCGAGGCCCGCACCGGCCACCGGATCCTCGAGCGCTACGGCATGAGCGAGGCGGTGATCATCACCTCCAATCCGCTGGACGGGGACCGCATCCCCGGCAGCGTCGGCTTCCCGCTGCCGGGCGTCGAGTTGCGGATCGCGGGCGGCGAGACGGGGGTGATCCAGATCCGCGGCCCCTCCGTCTTCTCCGGTTACTGGCGCATGCCCGAGAAGACCGCCGAGGAGTTCACCGCCGACGGCTTCTTCATCACCGGCGATGTCGGCCGGCAGGACCCGGACGGCCGCGTCTGGATCAGCGGCCGGGCCAAGGACCTGGTCATCTCCGGCGGGTTCAACGTCTATCCGAAGGAGGTGGAGATGGTGCTGGACGAGCTGCCCGGCGTCGTCGAGAGCGCGGTCATCGGCGCGCCCCACCCGGACTTCGGCGAGGGGGTGGTGGCGGTGGTGATCGGGAAGGGCGAGGAGGCGGCCCTGATCGCCGGGGCGCGGGAAAAGCTCGCGGCGTTCAAGGCGCCCAAGCGGGTGTTCTTCGTGGACGAGCTGCCCCGCAACGCCATGGGCAAGGTGCAGAAAAACCTGCTGCGCGAGCGCTACGCCGACGCCTTCGCCTGATCCGGAGCGCTGAGCAGCCGCACGATCTCCGACAGCAGCTGGACGGGCGCGAAGGGCTTGGGCACCACCCCGTCCATGCCCGCAGAGGCGTAGCGGCCGCGGTGGTGGGCCATCACGTCGGCGGTCATCGCGATCACCGGCAGAGCGCCGGCCGCGCCCGGCAGGGCGCGGATCAGGCGGGTGGCCTCCAGCCCGTCCATGCCCGGCATGTTGACGTCCATCAGCACCAGGTCGAAGCCGCCGTCGCGGACAGCCTCGATGGCCGCTTCGCCGCTGTCGACGTTCGCCGCCTCCGCGCCCATCGCCTCCAGGGTCTTGCCGCCCACCAGCCGGTTCACCGCGTTGTCGTCCACCACCAAGATTTTCAGGCCGGCCAGCGGCGCGGCGTCGGCCTCGCCGAGCGCGACGGCCTGCGGGGCTTCGGCCGGCTCGGCGGCGATTTCGAACCAGAAGGTCGAGCCCTGTCCCTCCACGCTGGTGTAGCCCATGTCGCCGCCCATCAGCCGCGCGAGCGTGCGCGAGATGGCCAGGCCGAGGCCGGTGCCGCCGTAGCGGCGAGCCGTGGCCCCGGCCTCGGCCTGGCTGAAGCGGTCGAAGAGCTTGCCGTGCGCGCTCTCGGGAATGCCGATCCCGGTGTCCTCCACCTCGCAGCGCAGCCGGTGTGCGCCGGGCTCGCCGGTCAGCGCCATCCGCAGCTCCACGTGACCGGTGTCGGTGAACTTCACCGCGTTGCCCAGCAGGTTGAACAGGCACTGGCGCAGCCGCACCGGATCCAGCGACAGCCAGCCGATGTCGGGGTCGATGCGGGTGTGCAACTCCAAGCCCTTGGCCTGCGCCTGCGGCCGGATCAGGCCCGCCACGCTCTCGGCGATCCTGGCCGGTTCGGCGGGAGCGGGGCTGATCTCCAGCTTGCCTGCCTCGATCTTGGAGAAATCCAGCACGTCGTTGATCAGCTGGCCGAGCATCTCGCTGCAGCCGAGCGCCTCGGAAAGCAGCTCGCGCCCCTCAGCGCTGAGGGGCTCGCGGCCCAGCAGGTTGAGCACGCCGACGATGCCGTTCATCGGGGTGCGGATCTCGTGGCTGACCGAGGCGAGGAAGTCCGACTTCGCGGCGGTGGCCTCCTCCGCCGTACGACGGGCGTCGGCGAGGGCGATCGACTGGCGCTTCTGTTCGTCGATGTCGAGCAGCAGGCCGACCGCGCGCCGGGGGGCCCCGTTGTGGCGCTCCACCTCCAGGTAGAAGCGCATCCAGCGCTCGCCGCCGGGCGTGGGGACGCGGACGTCGATCGGGTCGGCCGTCTCGCCGTCGGCGGCTCTGCGACGCACTTCGGCGATCGCCGCGCGGTCTTCGGCGTGGAACAGCGCCAGGGGGTCGCCTGCAGCCTTCGCCACCAGATCCTTGTCGATGAGCGCCGCCAGCTCCGGCGTCGCCCAGAAGCGGCGCGTGGCATAGTCGTACTCGAACACAGCGGCCCGGGCGCCGTTCAGGGCCAGCGTCAGCCGCTGCTCCGCGGCGCGGGCTTCATCCCGGGCTCGCGCCTGGGACGTGACGTTCTGCGACAGGCCGAACATCTCGTACTTGCCGGAAGGCATCTGTCGCCCGGAGCGGTAGCGGACGTTGAGGTGCACCCACGAGCCGTCTGCGTGACGGTAACGGATCTCGCGCTCGGCTTGGCCGCCGTCGCGGGTGATGGTCTCGCGGGCCTCGGCGTCGAGGGGTGCGTCGTCTCGGTGCTGGATCCGGGTGAGGGCTTCCAGGTCTGTGGCCGCTGAGATCCCCCAGCCCAGGTCCAGTGAAGTCTGGAAGTGGTAGAGCTGGGTGTCGGGGTCGTAGCGCCACACGCCGATGGTGGCGTCGCGTAGCAGCTGGTCGCGCATCGCGTCGTCGTCGCGCAGCGCGCTGATCTCGGCGGTCTCGGCGGTGACGTCCACCAGCATGGCCAGGGCGTCCTCGCCCGAGGGCTGGATGTCGAGCCGCAGCCGGCGAGGGCGCCCGTCGGCCGACCGGATCTCGAACGGCCGATGCTTCGCCGCCTCGACCGGCAGGGCTTCGGCCAGGTGGAGGCCGATCAGCGTCTCCGGCCGGCGGTCGGTCAGCGCCGCCCAGGCCGCGTTCGCCGACTGGATACGTCGTGCGGCGTCGAGCACGGCCATCGGCGTGTCCGAGAGATCGAAGAAGGCCACCCCGCCGGTCGTTGCGGCGGGCGGCCGGTGCAT
Organism: Phenylobacterium sp.; assembly: GCF_036263695.1. GTDB lineage: Bacteria > Pseudomonadota > Alphaproteobacteria > Caulobacterales > Caulobacteraceae > Phenylobacterium. The sequence continues at coordinate 1,350 of NZ_DATAGM010000144.1, read as the reverse complement.
GGACATCGGCGTTCCCCGGCGACGATCAGGCCAGGAAACGCCGAGTCTCTACAACGCGAGGTTACCGATCGTTGCGGCGTGGCGCCGCAGGACTACACCAGCTCCGCCGGTTCGCGCCCCAGCTCCTTCAGGAACGGCGCGGCGTAGTGGATGCCGCCGGTCTGGGTGGCCGGATCGCCCGAGGCCAGCTGGAACACCGCCTCGGCGATGTATTCGATCGGCTGCACCCGATCCTTGGTCTGCTCGTTAATCAGCCCGTGGACGGCCACGCCCGGGGTCGCCACCAGACCCGGCGAGACCACGTTCACGGCGATGTTGTGCTGGGCGACCTCGGAGGCCAGGCCGGTGGTGAACCGCTCCAATGCGGCCTTGCACATGCCGTAGACCGTGCCGCCGCGGCCCGCGCCCGAGTAGGGCGGCTTGGGGTGCATGCCGGCGCCCGAGGAGATGTTGACGATGTGGCCGCTGCGCCGCTCGATCATCGAGGGCAGCACCAGCTGGGCGAGGTGGAAGGGCGCGTACACCTGCACCTCCATCATCAGCTTGAACCGCTTCTCCGGAAAGTCGGTCACCGGGATGAAGTAGGTGATGGCCGCGTTGTTCACGAGGATGTCGATGGGGCCGTAGGTCGCCACCGTCTCCTCGACCAGCCGTTCGCGCTCCTGGGCGTTCGACAGGTCGGCCTTGATGAAGGTGGCCTCGCCGCCGGCCTTTTTGATGCGGTCCACGGTGTCGTGCAGCGTGCCGGGCAGGCGGCTGTCGCCGGCCTCGGCGGTGCGGGCGCTGGCCACGACCTTGGCGCCCTCCTGGGCCAGGCGAGCCGAAATAGCCTCGCCGATGCCGCGGCTGGCGCCGGTGACCAGGGCCACCTTGCCGGCCAGCTTGCCGTTGGGATTGACGCGCGCGCTCATGAAGTCCTCCCGAAATATTCTCGTTTTGAATGGCCGCGACCCTGCGGATTTTCCGGCGAAGGTGCAAGCCTGAGGCAGCGATGGAGAGAGTGGTTTGCTGACGGCGCAGGCGGACGGGCGGCTGGCGGCGGGTCGGGCGGTGCGCGCCGCCTTCATGGCCACGCGGCTGCAGGGCGAGCTGGCGCCTGACGGTGCGCTGGAGCTGTCGCTCTGGGGCGCCGGGGCGCTGGGGACGGTGCGGCTGGCGCCGTTCCTGGGCCCCTGCACCTACGCGCCGGACCTCCTCACCACGGCGGCGGGCGGCCTGGTCGCCGCCGCGCGCAGCCGGGCCGCGCTCCTCGTCCGCGGCGCGGAGCTGCGCGGCGTCTCGCCGGCGCGGCGGCCGGCGCGATGGGCCGAGCCCGGGCGCGGCGAGCTGACGGAAAACGGCTTCGTCCTG
>NZ_DATAGM010000143.1:0-5575 GCF_036263695.1 Phenylobacterium sp. | reverse complement strand
ATCGTCGGAGGGTGGGCCGTCGGGGCCGGATCGGGAGCCCAGCACGTCCGCTTCGCCAGAACGGCGCACGACGAGCGGCTCGGGGGGAGCCTCGGCGGGATCGGCCGCCGCCTCTGCGGGCGACGCGGAGCCGACGGCTTCGGCGGGTGGGATATCCAAAGGCTCGGCAAGGCTGACGTCCGGCGAAGGCGCCGCCAGCTGGTCCATAGGGATGTTTCGGGCCGTGGTGGAGCCGGCCGCCTGCCGCGGGGCGAAGTATCCGCTCTGCCGGCCGACGACGGGCCCGGCCGGCGTGGCGCCCGACGGTTGAGCGGCGGAGGGCTGGACTTGTGGGCGCAGCAGGGCGGTCGCGGCGGTGAGGCGGCGGCCGGGCTGTTCGGCGACGGCCCCGGGCTGCTCCCACGGCGCATGAGTGAGGCGCTCACGCGTGAACCGGTTCGCGACGAGGAAGGTGACGACCAGCACCGCGAGCAAGGCGGCGCCGTTCATCGCCAGTTGGCGATAGTCGCGGGGTTGAGCCTTTGCGGCGGCGATCACGAGAGGTTCAACGGGGTCGACGCGGAATCGTTCTGCGCCCGGCGGCGGCTCGCTGCGCGCGGCGGCCCGCAGTTCCAACCGGGCGCGCCGGGCCTGCAGGTCGGCGACGCCGGGGCGGGCGACGTCGATGGTGGCGTCCTGCTGCTCGCCGCTGTCGAGGTCGGTGAGCGACAGCCGGATGGCCCCGTTGGCGTCCGGGATCGGCCGCCAGGCCTCGGCATAGGCCAGCGCCGCCTCGTGAAAGCTGGCGGCGCGCACTACGCGCCCCTGGTCGCGGGTCTCGCGGGCGGTGTGTACGACGAACCTACGCGTCGCGCCGTCGCTTCGGATAGCCGGAGTAATCAAGGCGCAACTCCCCGCCGGTGCACTCTCTCTTCAAGAGGGAATTTGTCGCCGGCGAGGCGAGTTCCAGTCCGGGCCATGACCCGGCTCCGCCCGTTGGCGGCCCCTGACTCGCCGCTACCCATTCTGGGTAAGCGTGGCGAAAATGGGCCGCCCCGGGCGCGTCGTCCTGTCGCGTCAGATCTGCCGCGCGCGGCCTTTCCAGTAGGGTTCGCGCACCTTGTTCCGCTGGATCTTGCCGGCCTGGCTGCGCGGCAGCTCCTCCGCCCAGTCGATGTCGCGCGGGACCTTGTAGCGGGCGAGGCCGCGGCGGGCGAAGTCGAGGATTTCCTGCTTCAACGGCTCGGTGGGTTGCACGCCGGCCTTCAGCTGGATCACGGCCCGCACCTCCTCGCCCCACTCGTCGTTGGGGATGCCGATGGTGCAGCTGTCCTCGACAGCCGGGTGCTTGATCAACTCGTTGTCGATCTCCTGCGGATAGATGTTCACCCCGCCGGAGATGATCGTCTCGGCGTTGCGGCCGGTGAGGAACAGGTAGTCGTCCTCGTCGAGGTAGCCGATGTCGCCGAGCGTGAAGTAGTCGCCGCGCCGCCCCTTCTGGGTTTTCTCGGGGTCGTTGTAGTACTGGAAGGCCCCGCGTTCGGGCAGCTTCATGTAGATGGTCCCGGCCACGCCCGGCGGGCACTCGTTCCCCTCGTCGTCGAGGATCTTGGCCGAGTCCGCGCCCGGCCGCTTGCCGACGCTGCCGGGCTTCCTCAGCCACTCGTGGGAGTCCAGGCGGAAGCCCGCGCCGCCCTCGGAGCCGGCGTAGTATTCCGTCAGCACCGGCCCGAACCATTCGATCATCGCCCGCTTCGTCTCCGGCGGGCAGGGCGCCGCGCCGTGAGTGATGACCTTTAGTGAGCTGACGTCGTACTTCGCCCGGACCTCAGGGGGGAGCGCCAGCAGCCGCTGGAACATGATCGCCACGAAGTGCGAGTGGGTGACCCGCCGCTCCTGGATGGTGCGCAGCACGCCCTCTGAGTCCCACTTGTCGATGAACACCAGCGGCACGCCGTTGGTCAGCGGCCGGCGCACGTCGCCCAGCAGCGGGGCGGCGTGGTAGGCGGGCCCGGTGCACATGTGCAGGTCGTGGTCGCGGTCGTAGGCCGGGCTGAACTCGGGGGCCGGCGCGTCCGGCTTGAAGACGCCCTTGGGCCGGCCGGTCGTGCCCGAGGTGTAGAGCATGGTGTAGCCGCGCTGCGGGTCAGGGATGTCCGAGGCTTCGAACCCGGCCAGGGTCGCCTCGTAGGGCAGGAAGCCGGCGATCTCGCCGCCGATGGCGACCTTGATCGACAGCATCGGGCACTGGCCCGCGGCCGGCGCCGCCGCGGCGATGCGGGCGTCGGCGAACAGCGCCTTGGCTTCGCAGTCCTGGACGATGTAGGCGATCTCGTCGGCCGTCAGGTGCCAGTTCACCGGCGTGATCCGCATGCCCGTGCGCATCGCCGCCGACAGCACCTCGCAGAACTCGGCCCGGTTGGAGCAGAGCAGGGCGACGCTGTCGCCGGCCTTCAGGCCAGCCTCGCGCAGCAGGCGTACGATGCGGTTGGCGTTGGCGTTCAACTCGCCGAAGGTGCGCTCGCGGCCGTCGGGGTCGTAGACCGCCACCTTGTGCGGGGTGAGGTCCGCCCACACCGCGTGCATCATGCCGACGCTTATGGCCTCGTTGACCCGCGTCGCCAGGTCGAGCTTGTCGATCACTGCGTCCATTCCGTCCTCCCGAAATATCGACGCTATTTCGCGTCGTGACCCTCTGGCGGGGCCGTGAGAGGATAAGCTGACAAAAAAGCCAGTGGAAAGGCCGCCGACAGAGCGGCGATGGGAGGACGACGATGAGCATGATCCAGGACGCCGAAGATCGCGTGGGTCCGTTCCGGACGCCCCGCAACATGGCCCAGCAGGTCAAGGGCTCGATCCACGACGACGCCACGGCTTCCAAGCTCGGCCTGAAGGGCGGCACGGTGGCCGGCTCGATCCACATGGACCAGTTCGTGCCCATGCTGCTCGATCTCTACGGCGAGACCTGGTGGAAGACCGGCTGCCTGTCGCTGATGTTCAAGCAGGCCACGGTCGACAGCGAGCAGGTGCGGGCGGTGGTGCGCCCGGGCGAGCCGCGTGCGCGATTGACCATGTACAACCAGCCCGGCGACCTGATCTGCGAGGGCACGGCCAGCCTGCTCGCGCCGGATACGGACTCCGAGCTCTCCAGGCGTCTGCCGGCCCAGGAGCCGGCGAAGCCCGGCGCCCTTCGGATCCTCGCGGCGCTGAAGGTGGGCGATGAGGCGAAGGACATCCCCGTGGAGATCAGCGCCGAGGGCGTGCGGCGGCGGCTGGAGACCATCACCGAACCGCTGCCGGCCTACGAGGGCGAGCACGCGATCCTGCCGCCCTCGCTGGCGGTGGGCCTCGCCCACCAGGCGCGCTCGGCGGTGGTCGGCTCGGCCGGCAAGTCGGTGGGCCTGTTCGGCGCGCTGGAGGTGCAGCACCTGGCCGGGCCGTTGCGCGCCGGGACGGCCTACCTCGCCCGCACCAAGGTCAGGCAGCTGTCGGAGAGCCCGAAGACGGAGAACGTCTGGTACGACGTCACCCTCTCCGACAAGGCCTCGGGCCAGGACGTCGCCAACGTCCTCTTCATGCTCCGCTTCATGAAGGCGTCCTCGCCGCTCTGGGCCTGATTGCCCCGGCGTCACGCCGCGCCTAAGCTGTAGTCAGGCTCGCCTAGAGAGGGAGCGGGCGAAAGCAAACGGGGGTTGAGGCGCATATGACGGGCAGACTTATCGCGGCGGCCGCCGCCGCAGCTTTGTTGGCGGGCTCCGCCGGCGCGGCCGAGCCGGTGAAGGTGAAGATCGACGCCGGCGTGCTTGCGGGCGCCAGCGAGGGCGGCGTCAACTCGTTCAAGGGCATCCCCTTCGCCAAGCCGCCCGTGGGCGAGCTGCGCTGGAAGCCGCCAGTGGCGCCGGCCGGCTGGAGCGGCGAGCGGGATGCGACCAAGTTCGAGCCGCCTTGTCCGCAGCCGATCAACGCCGACGGCCGGCCGAACGGCGGCGGCGTCTCCGGCGAGGTCAGCGAGAACTGCCTCTATCTGAACGTCTGGGCGCCGGCGAACGCCGAGAAGGCCCCAGTCATCGTCTGGCTCTACGGCGGGGCCGGCTACCTCGGCGGGGCGCACCTGGGCGCCTACAACGGCACGAGTTTCGCCAGGAACGGCGTGGTGGTGGTGACCACCAACTACCGGCTGGGCGCCCTCGGCTACTTCGCCCACCCGGCGCTGACCAAGGCCGCCGCGCCGGGCGAACCGCTGGTCAACTACGCGATGATGGACGCGGTCGAGGCCCTGAAGTGGGTCCGGCGCAACATCGACAAGTTCGGTGGGGACCCGAACAACGTCACGGTGATGGGCCAGTCGGCCGGCGGCTTCATGGTCGTGGGCCTCCTCTCCATCCCCAGCGCCAAAGGCCTGTTCCACAAGGCGGTGGTGCAGTCCGGAGCCGGCCTGCGCCCCGGCCGCACGCTGGCCGACGGCGAGGCGGACGGGATCAAGGCGGCGACCGCGCTGGGCCTGCCCGGCGCCGCCGCCACGCTTGAGCAGCTCCGGGCCCTGCCGCCCGAGGCGTTCGTCAGCAAGCAGGAGACCCGCTCCGGGATCCGCGGCGTCGTCGACGGCAAGTTCGTCACCACCACCACCCTGGACGCGCTGAACGCCGGTGAGGCCCACGACGTGCCGCTGCTGGTCGGCAGCAACAACGGCGAGGGCGGCGCGGACGGCGCGCGCAAGCTGGTGCAACTCGCGGCGAAGGGCGCCCCGGCCTATCAGTACTACTTCACCTACGTGCCGGCCTGGCGCACGGCGGCCCAGCCCAACGGCGCGCCCCACTCGGCCGAACTGCCCTACGTATTCGCCAGCCTCGACACCGCCTCGACGGGCGGCGGCTCTCAGGCGACCGAGGCGGACCGGGCGGTGGCCAAGAACGTCAACTCCTGCTGGGTGGCGTTCGTGAAGTCCTCGCCCGCGGACAAGGCCTTCACCTGCGGCAACGGCTTCAAGGTCTCGGCCTACGACCCCGCCGCCGACGACGTCTCGGTGTTCGCCGACGCCTTCTCGGTCCGCAAGGGCGCGGAGATCCCCAACGGCCCGCCGGCCAGCGCCGCCGCGCCGGCTGCTCCGGGCGCGACCCCGACTGCGCCGGCCGGCGCGAACTGAAACGCAAAGGCCCGCCTGCGCCGCTGGGTCGGCGCTGGCGGGCCCGCTCAGTTTCAGCTAGATCAGAAGCTGAGCGTCAGCGTGGCGCGGAACGCCTGGCCCGTGGCCTCGTCCGAGAACTCGCCCGAGTAGGTCGCCTCGGCCTTCAGCCGCTCGCCGACCTGCCAGTCGAGGCCCGCGCCGACGACGACTGCGCCGTCGGCCACTGGAGCGCCCGCCACGCGGAAGGTCCCGCCGCCCGCCTGCAGGGCCACCGCCGTCGAGGGCGCTTCGCCAGACAGCGCCTCGCGCCACGCAAGGGTCCCGTTGAGCTTCAGCGGCGAGTCCGAGCCCAGCGCCGTCGAGCCGCGCACGCCGATCGTGGCGAACGAGGCGTCGTGGTCCTGGGCCGCGCCGGCCAGGGCCGCCGCGCCGCCGGTTTCACGGATGCCGTCGGTCTCCAGGTCGGTGCGC
>NZ_DATAGM010000142.1:0-3046 GCF_036263695.1 Phenylobacterium sp. | reverse complement strand
CCGGCGGCTCGACCGAGATCGCCAGCTTGGCGCCTTCGCGGGCCATCGGCGCCATGGCCGTCATCGGAACGGCCTTCGACACGCCCCGCTCGACGATGCCCAGCGAGCGGGGCTTGCCGTCCGCCGGGATCAGCCACAGCTCGTGCACCTTGCCGGGATGGGCCTCCGGGGGCGCCAACGAGGTGATCACCAGCGCCTTACGATCGGGATCGTAGGCGGCGACGAACAGCTGCTGGCCCCCCTCGGTGCTCAGCTGCGCGCTCATCAATTGACCGGCCGCCGGCGCGGGCTGCACGATCACTTCCGGCGGGCGACTGGCGAGCACGACCACAGCCGCGAGGCTCGCCGCCATCAGCCCGAACGCGCCGAAGCTCGCGCGCCGCCAGGTCGAGACGCTGCGGCGCAGGTCCGCCACATCGTCATTGGCGGGCAGCGCCCGCTCGATCGAGGCCCAGAGCCCGGCCGACGGCGGGGCCGGGGGAACCTCGTCGATCAGCGGCGCCAGCCGTTCGCGCCAGGCCTCCACTTCGCGCGCAAAGGCCGGATCGGAGGCCATGCGCGCCTCCGCGGCGGCGCGCTCTGGGGCGCTCAGTACGCCGAGCGCATGTTCCGCCGCCAGGGCGTCGTCGCCGATCAGTTCGGGGCCCACGTCGCTCATCGCTCCAGGCACCCCCGAAGCTTGATCAATCCGCGGCGTATCCAGCTCTTCACGGTGCCGAGCGGGGCGCCGGCGCCGACCGCCAGCGCCTCGTAGGTGACCCCGCCAAAGAAGGCCGTGCGGATGATGCCGGCGGTGCGGACGTCCAGCTCCTCCAGGCAGCGCGCGAGCGCGCTGTCGGATTGGGCGGCGGCGACCTGCGCCTCGGCGCTCGGCGCGCCGTCCGCGATCTCCACGTCTTCGAGGGTGTCGGCGTTGGCCAGCGGCCCGCGCGCCCGCAACCGGTCGATGGCCCGATTGCGCGCGATGGTCGAGATCCAGGTCATGACGCTGGCCCGCCCGGGTTCGAACCGGTCGGCCCGCCGCCACACCGTCAGATAGACCTCCTGAAGCACGTCTTCGCTCTCGTCTCTGTCCGAGAGGATACGAAGGCACACGCCGAAAAGCTTCGCCGACGTGGCCTCGTACAATTGTCGCAGGGCGGCGCGCTCGCCCGCCGCGACGCGCGCCATCATGTCGGAGAGTGGATCTGGACCGGTCGCGGCGGGCAAATTGGCTGCTTTGCTGTCACTCGCCGGATGGCGTTGTCCTGAAATGGCGCCACGGCGGGCGGCGAATGGCAAGCCCGGCGGCGCGGATCTGACCTAAAGCCCGCCCGCGCTGGCGGCGGTCTCTTCGGCGGGCAGCTGATCGATGACGAAGATCTCGACGGCTTCGTCGCCGACGGCCCTGGCCAGATGCCAGTCGCCGGCCGCTTCGGTGGCGATCTCGCCGGCGCCGACGAGCTGTTCCTCGCCGGTGACGAGGTTGGAGACCTTCAGCTGGCCGGAGACGATGAACAGGTGGCGGATGTAGGGCTGGCGGTGCTCGGCGAGCGTGCCGCCGGCCTCCAGCCGCTGCTGGGTGATGGCGACCTGGACCTTGCCTTCCAGCTCCGGATCGGCGGCGAGGCCCGCGAGCGAAGGGGGCGCGACGGGCGCGGACGGCGCGGCGGCGAGCGCCAGGCCGGGGGCTGCGACGAGGGCCAGAGCGGCGATAGCGATTGTTCTCATTATGGTACCTCCCTGCCCCGCTACTGCACGCCGGGCGCCAACCGTTAGCACATTGTTAAGCTTTGGCGAGGGGCGAGGTTCCCATCCGTGCGGCGTCGTCAGCGCCGCTGCATGTTCGACGCGCCCGGCGGGGTCTGGTCGATGACCAGCAACCGGACGGGCTCATCGCCGAGGGCCTGGCCGGTGTGCCATTGGCTCAACGCCTCGACGGCGAAGTCGCCGGTCTTCAGCTCGCGCGTCTCGCCGGTGTCGATGTTCTTCACGGCGATGCGGCCGGCGAGCACGCGGATGTAGCGGGGGTGAGGGTGGCGATGCTCGGGCAGGCTGGCGCCGGCGGGGATCAGGGTCTCGGACACGGTCACCTGCACCGGCCCCTGCGGCAGCCGGATCGGTTGGCCTGACAAGGTGGCGTCAAACTGGCCGACCGGCGTGCTGATGGGCGCCGGGGGCGGCTGAGCGGCGGCCGGGACCGTGAGCGCGGCGAGTATCAAGACGGACGCGAGCTTCATGGGGCCTCCTGCCGGTGCAGGATGAACCGTTTCGCCCGCGCTCGAAAAGCGCCGCCTAGTGGGCCGCTTCCTTCTTTGTGGTCCGCTTGGCGGCCCGCTTGGCGGCGGCGGCCTCGGTCTTCTCGGCCTGGCGCTGGGCCGCGGCTTCCTCGAGCGCCGGCAACAGTTCGGCGGCGGCGGCCTGCTGCTTGGCCGAGCCCTCTTCCGAAAGTCGGCGTGCGTTGGCCAGGAGATTCTTCAGGCCGTCGTCGTCCAGCTCCGGGATCTTCTCGATCAAGGTCATTCCGGGGAAGTCTCCATCAGCGTCCGCACGCGGCGTCGCGCGGTCATATCATGTGATAAGGCTAAGGTCGTGAAAGGGTTCCAGGTCGGGGCGATCACGAGGCGCTGAACCGGCCCTGCTCCATGTCGTCGCAAGCTCTCCCTTGCCCTGTCCCGACTCCCCAACTAAACGGGCGACTTAACCTGCAATCCGGTCGGTGAAGGCCGCGCGGCCAGCTCGCGCGACCCGGCCTTGGCGCGCGAGATGAGCCCGAAATGCCCAAACGCACCGACCTGAAGTCGATCCTGATCATCGGCGCCGGCCCGATCGTCATCGGCCAGGCCTGCGAGTTCGACTATTCCGGGGTGCAGGCCTGCAAGGCGCTGCGGGCCGAGGGCTACCGGATCGTGCTGGTGAACTCCAACCCGGCGACGATCATGACCGATCCGGACGTGGCCGACGCTACCTACATCGAGCCGATCACGCCGGAGATGGTCGCCAAGATCATCGAGAAGGAGCGGCCGGACGCCCTCTTGCCGACCATGGGCGGCCAGACCGCGCTGAA
>NZ_DATAGM010000141.1:0-5552 GCF_036263695.1 Phenylobacterium sp. | reverse complement strand
GCGCTCCTTTCAGGCCGGTGGCGATGGCGAGCAGCGTCCCCGAGGCCAGCAGGATCGCGAACGAGCGATTCTGCAGGGTGTGCGCCACCTCCCGCGCCATCTCGCCCAGCTTGGCGGTGCGCTTGGCCGGCCTGTGCAGGTGCGGGATGAAGCGGTGCGTGCCGGCGCTCGACACCAGGATGGTGAACAGCACCAGGAGGGCCGCGCACAGCCCGTACTGCGCGTAGCCCTCGCGGTTGAGGATGCCCACCGGATACTCGGCCGTGGGCTGGAGGAAGAACTTGTAGGTGATCAGCACCATCAGGTGGCCGCCCGCGATGCGGAAGAAGGCGCGGAAGGCGACCAGCGTCGTGCGCTGGTGGTAGTCGCGGGTGAGCTCGGCCAGCAGCGCCGTGTGGGGTAGCTCGAAGAAGGTGTCGAGGAAGCGCACTGTCAGGGTCACGACGAGCATGTAGGCGAACACCGCCTCCTTCGACCACATCCCCGGGGGCGTCCAGAGCAGGAACAGGGTCAGCGCCAACGGGATCGCCGAGGCGTACATGAAGGGGTGCCGCCGCCCCCAGGGCGTGCGCATGTTGTCCGAGATCTGGCCCACGAGCGGATCGACGATCGCGTCGAACACCAGGGCGACCATGATGGCCGCGCCCACCCAGGCGGCCGGCAGGCCCACCACCTGGTTGTAGAACAGCATCAGGAAGGCGCTCAGGCCCCGGGCCTTCACGCCGCTGGCGGTGGCGCCCAGCCCGTAGAGCAGCTTGTCCGAGGTCCTGAGCCGCAGACCGGCCGCTTCGCCCGCGCGGCCGCCCTCCCCTGTTGCTTCCGCCATCCTCTTCCCTCCCGTTGCGGCGCAACGGCCGCATCCCACGATTAGAGCGCTTGTCAACAATCACTGCGTTCTACGACGCTTCGGCTTTGCGTTTTGGCACAAACAGCGTACTAGTCGTTTTATCAATTACAACGCCTGCGTTGTCCGAAGACGCGGCGAACCGGCGGCCGGCTCAAGGGCGCCGGGTTGGGAGAATCTGCGCCGCAAGGCGCTCCGGGAGGGTGAAACTGATGGGAAGCTCACAGCTTGCTGCCGGCGCCTCCGCGCTGGCGCTGACCGCCGCTCTGTCCGCCGGGCCGGCCTGGGCGCAGGAGGCCGAGGTCGACGAGGTCGTCGTCACCGGCACCCTGATCGGGGGCGCGCCGACCGGCGCCATTCCGGTGCAGGTGTTTTCCAGCGCGGAACTGCAGAAGCGGGGCGACCCGACGCCGCTCGAGTTCGTGAAGAACCTGCCGGCGGTCTCCAACACGGTCGGCGAGTCCAACCGCATCAACGGCCAGAACTCGGGCGCGGTGACGGTGAACCTGCGCGGCCTGGGCGCCTCGCGCACCCTCGTGCTGCTGAACGGCCACCGGCTGCCTATCGTCCAGTCCGCGGGCAGCGGCGTCGACGTGGCGATGATCCCCACCGCCGCCATCGGCCGGGTCGAGGTGCTCACTGACGGCGCGGCGGCGACCTACGGCTCCGACGCCATCGCGGGCGTCGTGAACTACATCACCAAGTCCAACTTCGACGGCCTGGAGATCGACGCCACGTACAACGCCATCCGCAAGTCGGCGGGCGACTACGGCGCCAACATCGCCTGGGGGAAGGTCGGCGACTGGGGGAACGTGCTGCTGACCGCCGGCTACAAGCATCGCTCGGTGCTGCAGCAGGACGAGCGCGACTGGGGCCTCTATCCCCTCACCGTCAATCCACAGTCGGGCTGGTCGGCGAACGGCAGCCCGGGGGCCTACCTGACCGGCCCGACCCGCAGCGTCGCCGGGTTCAACCAGGGCTTCGTCGATCCCGGCTGCCTGGCCCTCGGCGGCGTGCTGACCGGCACGGGCAACGCCGCCCGCTGCCAGTTCTACCAGGGGCCGTTCAACAACCTGGTCGACGAGATCGACGGCTACCAGGTCTACGGCGAGATCAACTTCAACCTCACGGACGAGCACCGACTGCACCTGGAGGCCCTCGCCGCCGGCCACGTGGTCCCGAGGGAAGTCCAGAACCCGAGCTACGCGCCCAGCAACTACCCGCTCGCCACCACCGCCGGCGGCAACAACCCCTTCCCGGCCCCGGCCGGAACCGAGGGCGCGCGCGGCTACTACATCCCCGCGAACCACCCGGGCCTGCAGGCGCTGATCGCCCTCAATCCGGGGGCCTTCACCCCGGCGCAGCTCGCCAACATCGCCGCCAACGGGGTGCTCACCTCGAACGCCGGCTGGCGCCCGTATGGCTACAGCGGCAATCCGCTGACCGGCGAGGGCTTCCACTCCCGGCGCGAGATGCACATGAAGCGCTTCTCGGGCGGGCTCTCGGGGCCTCTGGCGTTCGGAATAGACTACGAGGTCAACGCCACCTGGGCCGAGCAGACCAACGAGCGGATCACCTCGGAGATCACGGTCCCCAACCTGCAGTACGCCCTCTTGGGCCTCGGCGGCTTCGGCTGCACGCCCGGCGGCACGAACCCGGCCACCAGCACGCCCGGCCAGGGCCCCTGCCTGTGGTTCAACCCCTTCTCCACCGGCATGCCGGGCAACGCCCACACCCATGTGGCCAACCCTCAGTACCAGCAGGCGCTGGGCCTCGATCCGCGGGTGGCCAACAGCGAGGAGGTCATCCGCTACCTGGAGGCCCACCCGTACGCCTTCTACGAATGGTCGCGGATCTTCGAGGCCAACGTCGTCCTGAACGGCGATCTGCCCTGGCGGCTGTGGTCGGATGAGCCGATCTCCTGGGCGGCGGGCGCGCAGTACCGATGGCAGCAGGACAAGAAGGACCTGCCCGACGCCACCAACATCCTGAAGAACCCCTGTCCGATGCTCGGGGTGACCACCTGCACCACGCCCACCGGCGTACTCACCTTCTTCGGCGCCCAGAAGCCCTGGGACCTCGAGGGCGAGGTGTGGGCCTTCTTCGGCGAACTGAAGATCCCCGTCACCGACCGGCTGGAGGCGCAGCTCGCCGTCCGCCACGAGGACCTCGGCGACATCGGCACGACCACCAATCCCAAGCTGGCCGTCCGTTGGGACGCGACCCAGTTCGTGACCCTGCGCGGCTCGATCGGCACGACCTTCAAGTCGCCGGACCTGACCAACCTGGGAGACGACTTCCTGACCAGCGGCGGGGTGGTGTCGCAGTTGGGCGCCTTCCGGCCCGTGGACATCTACAACAACCCGGACCTTCAGCCGGAGACGGCGACGACCTACAACGTGGGCGCGATCGTCGACATCGGCTCCTTCCGGGCGACGGTCGACTACTACGCCATCGACTTCGAGGGGGCGATCGAGCGGGACACGGCCGCCTCGATGATCACCGCCTTCTTCGGCCCATCGCTGACCAGCCCGAACCACTGCACGTCCAACCCTCAGGACCCGTGGTGGAACCTGCAGCAGCGGTTCACCTTCACGGGCGGCGTGGGCGATCCGGCGACCTGCGGCCTGGCCAATCTGCTCAGGACCAAGAACCTCTACACCAACGCCCGCGACTACAAGGTCCGCGGCGTCGATGCGACCTGGAGTCTGGGCCTGCCGGACCTGCTGGACGGCCAGGTGCAGGTGGGCGGCGACCTCAACTACATCCTCAAGTACGAGGCCTCCGCCTTCTTCTCCGAAGGCATTGAACTGGAGCCGGCGGAGGACGTCGCCGGGACCATGAATGCCGGACCGGCGATCCCGCGGTGGAAGGCGAACGCCTTCATCCAGTACGCCCGCGGGCCCCACAACCTGCGGCTCACCGTGCGCTACCTGGACGGAATGATCGACAACCGCCCGTCGGTTTTCCCGCCGACCGCCACCAATCGCTTCGCCGAGAAGATCGACGCCTACATCCCCGTGGACCTAATCTACCGGGTCGAGCTGCCCTGGGAGACGACCGCCACCTTCGGCGTCCTGAACCTGTTCGACCGCGACCCGCCGGCCGCGCGCCTCGACTTCGCCTACAACACCTACACGGCCGATCCCCTCGGCCGCGTCTACCGGCTGACCCTGCGCAAGCGCTTCTGAGCCGGTCGAGGGCGGGGGCGGACCCCTCCGCCCTCGCCTTTCTCGGCGCACTTTCCGTTGAGTCAACGTGCGCCCAGTGTAATAGTGTCAACGTCAATAAAAAGGGAGGAGCCGAGATGCCCTATGCTGCGGGACGCGTGTTCCACGACGCCGACAGTCACGTCATGGAGCCGGCCGACTGGCTGGTGCCCTTCGCCGACGACGCGTGGAAGGACCGGCTTCTCCGCAAGGATCCGCCCTCGACCCGCCCGCCGGTCGAGACGCCCAAGGAGAAGGTCATCGAGGGCCTGATCGCCGGGCCCAAGGGCAAGCTCGCCTACGGCGCCCACGACCCGGCCGAGCGGATCCGCGCCCTCGAGGAGCTGGGTTTCGCCAGCCAGCTGGTCTTCCCCACATCGGCGCTCCGCCCCTTCCGCACCAGCAAGGACGAGGAGGTCGTCTATAACGGGGCCAGGGCCGCCAACCGCGCCATGGCCGCCTTCTGCAAGGATCCGCGGTTGCTGGGCGTCGCCTACGTCCCGCTCGACAACCCCGCCCGCGCGGTGGAGGAGGCCCAGGAGGCCATTCGCCTCGGCTGCAAGGCGATCTGGGTGCCCTCCACCCCGGCCGGCGACAAGTCGCCCGGCCATCCGGACCTCGATCCCTTCTGGGCCCTGCTGGCGGCCAAGAAGATTCCCTTCGTCCTGCACATCGGCGCCGGCTCGCGCACCCTGCCGCAGGAGTACGTCAACAATGGCAAGCCCAAGTCGCCTGACCTGCACGGCGGCGGCGAGAACCTGCGATTCAAGGACTACGTCGTGCTGCCGCACTCGGCCGAGATGTTCCTCGGCGCCCTAGTCTACGACGGCCTGTTCGACCGCCAGCCGGAGCTGCGCGGCGGGGTCATCGAGTACGGCGCCTACTGGGTTCCCGGCTTCCTGCGCCAGATGGACATGGGCGCCCGCTCCTTCGGCCGCACCGATCCCTATCTGAAGGCGCTGTCCGCCAAGCCGTCGGAGATCATCCGCCGGCAGGTGAAGTTCACCCCCTTCCCCGGGGAGGACGCGGGCTATCTGATCCGCGACAGCGGCGCGGACCTCTACATGTTCTCCAGCGACTACCCGCACCCGGAGGGCACGAACGACCCCATCGCCCGCTTCGAGCGGACCTTCGAAGGCCTCACCGAGGACAACAAGGACCGCTTCTACCGCGCCAATTTCGAGGAGATGATGGGCGCCGCCCTGACCGTGCGCACCCTGGAGGACGCCCGATGACCGACACCCTCGCCCCGCAACGCCTGACCGGCCCGTTCCGCGCCCCGCACAACGGCTTCCAGCAGGCCCCCGGCTCGATCCACAACGACGAGGTCGCCTCCAAGCTCGGCTTCAAGGGCGGCACCGTCCCGGGCTCGGTGCACATGGACCAGTTCGTGCCCATGCTGGTCCAGCTCTACGGCGAGGCTTGGTTCGAGAGCGGCGACATCTCGCTGCACTTCACCCAGGCGACCGTGGACAAGGAGGAGGTGCAGGCCATCGTCG
>NZ_DATAGM010000140.1:0-15492 GCF_036263695.1 Phenylobacterium sp. | reverse complement strand
GCCCACCGCCTCCGCGATCTGGCGGGTCGAGACCCCGTGGACGCCGCGTTCGCCGAACAGCCGCAGCGAGGCGGCGAGGATCTCCTCGCGGCGCTCGAAGCCGGAGCCCTTCGGCTTGCGTTGGGACAGGGGCGGCGACATCGGGACCTAACTTCCAGCCTTCGGAGCGCTTGACAATCGGCCATTACCGATCACTGATAGACTATCAGTGATAGATTGGCGGCGTCGACGTGGCTAGAGCGGTGATCTCGATCCTTGCGGCGATGGCGGCGGGCCTCGCCGGATGCGGCGGGGAGGCGGCGCCGGAAGTGGCGGCGCCCACCGCGGTGCAGGCGGTGCGGGTCTCCGCCGCGCGGCCCAGCGCCGAGGTGCAGGCCAGCGGCCGGATCGCCCGGCGGCGCGAGATGGAGCTCTCGTTCCGAGTCGCCGGAGTGATGACGGGCCTGTCCGTCGACGCCGGAGACCGCATCGCCGCGGGGCAGGTGCTGGCCAACCTCGACCCGACGGGGCTTGCCGCCGCCGAGCAACGGGCGAGCGCCGAGCTGGAGCGCGCCCGGCGCGACTACGCCCGTGACCAGGCGCTGTTCGAGAAGGGCTTTGTCAGCCGCCAGCGGCTGGACGACCGGGCCAGCGCCGTGAAGGCCGCCGAGGCGGGCCACAGCGCCGCCGCCTTCGACCGCCGCTGGACGCGGCTGGTCTCGCCGGTGTCCGGCGTCGTGCTGCAGCGGGTCCGCCAGAGCGGCGAGGTGGTGCAGCCCGGTCAGACGGTGCTGCGCGTCGCCGACGAGGCCAGTCCGCTGGTGGTGCGGGCTCCGGCCCCCGACCGCGACGCGGCCCACATCCGCCTCGGCGCGCCAGTGCGAGTGCGGATCGACGACGCCACGGAGCTGCCGGGCCGGGTCTCGCGGATCGGCGAAAGCGCGGATGTGCGCACCGGCGCCGTGGAGATCGAAGTGGAGCTGCCGACCGCGCCGCAGCTGCGCAGCGGCCAGATCGCCACGGTGTGGATCCCGGTCCAGACCCAGGCCGCCGCCCGACCCCAGGCGATGGCGCGGCTGCCCGCGGAGGCCATCCTCGAGGCGCAGGGTCGCCAGGCGGCCGTGCTGGTGGTCGATCCCGCAGGCTCGACGGCCCGCAGGCGGGCGGTGACCTTCGGCGGCTTCGACGGCGACGACGCGCTGGTGTCCGGTCTGCCGGACGGGACCCAGGTGATCACGGTCGGCGCCGGCTTCGTCTCCGACGGCGAGAAGGTGAGGGTGATGGACCCGGCTCGGCTGACGCCCCAGCGGACGGCCGCGCGATGAGGTTCGACATAGCCGGCTTCTCGGTCCGCAACTGGCAGTTCACCCTGGTCGCCTTCGCCCTGCTGGCGATGCTTGGACTCAACGCCCTGGCGACGACGCCCAGGTCCGAAGACCCCCACTTCCCGATGCCGATCATGATCGTGCGCGCGGTGCTGCCCGGCGCCGAGCCCGCCGAGCTCGAGCAGCTGGTCGCCGACCCCATCGAGGACGCCCTCTCCGGCTTGGACGACGTGGACGAGATCGGCTCGACCAGCCTCGACGGCGCGGCCGTCGTGCAGGTCGCCTTCACCTGGGACGTCGATCCTCAGCGCAAGTACGACGAGGTGGTGCGCGAGGTGAACGCCCTGCGCGGGACGCTGCCTCAGGGGCTCGCCCAGCTGGAGGTGCGCCGCGCCAGGACCACCGAGGTGGCGGTGGTGCAGGTGGCGCTGGTCAGTGAGACCCTGCCGATGCGCCGGCTGGAGAAGCTGGCGGACCGGCTGCGC
Source organism: Phenylobacterium sp. (assembly GCF_036263695.1). Lineage (GTDB taxonomy): Bacteria > Pseudomonadota > Alphaproteobacteria > Caulobacterales > Caulobacteraceae > Phenylobacterium. Next base: position 13,703 of record NZ_DATAGM010000140.1, on the reverse strand, counting down.
GAGCGGCTCGACCGCGTGCCCGGTGTGCGCCAGACCGAGTACTGGGGCGCGACGCCCTCGGAGCTGCGGGTGGCGCTGGACCTGGGGCGGCTGGCCGAGCTGCAGCTGCCGCCGACGGCCGTCGCCGACGCGCTTCGCGCGGCGGGGGCCGAGGCGCCGGTGGGCGCCGTCCACGCCGGCGAGCGTCGGTTCAACGTCAAGACCGGCGGCGCCTTCCGCGACGTGGCCGAGGTGGCCGACACCCCGGTGCGCGAGGTCAACGGCCAGGTGGTGCGGGTGCGCGACGTGGCGCAGGTCGGCTGGGCCGAGACCGAGGCCCAGCACCTGACCCGATTCAACGGCCGTCGCGCAGTGTTTGTCACTGTCCAGCAGAAGGACGGGGCGGACGTCACCACCCTCACCCGCGGGGTCGACGAGACGCTGGCCGAATTCGAGAAGACTCTGCCTGGCGGCGTGAAGCTCGAGCGCGGCTTCAGCCAAGCCGACAATGTCGAGCACCGGCTGGGGCGGCTGTTCCGCGACTTCGGCCTGGCCCTGGGGCTGGTGCTGCTGACCCTGCTGCCGCTGGGCCTTCGTGCCGGCGGGGTGGTGATGATGTCCATCCCGCTGTCGCTGCTGATCGGGCTGGCGCTGGTCCAGCTGCTCGGGTTCACGGTGAACCAGCTGACCATCGCCGGCTTCGTGCTGGCGCTCGGCCTGCTGGTCGACGACTCCATCGTCGTCACCGAGAACATCGCCCGCCACCTGCGGATGGGCATGGATCGGACCGAGGCGGCGGTGGCGGCGACGCGGCAAATCTCGCTGGCGGTGCTCGGCTGCACGGCCACCTTGATGCTGGCCTTCGTGCCGCTGCTGGCGCTGCCGGGCGGCTCGGGAGCCTACATCCGCTCGCTCCCCGTGACGGTGCTGTGCACGGTGGGGGCGTCGCTGATTGTCTCACTGACCATCATCCCGTTCCTGGCGAGCCGGATGCTGTCGCGCCACGAGGACCCGGAGGGCAACCGGATCCTGAGGGCGGTGAACGGGGCCATCCATCGACTGTACGCGCCGGTGCTGCACCGGGCGCTGGCCAGGCCTTGGGCGAGCCTGGCGATCATCGGAGCGATCTGCGCGACCACCATCCCGCTGCTCGGGGCGATCGGCTCGAGCCTCTTCCCGCCCGCCGAGACGCCTCAGTTCCTGGTCCGGGTCGAGACGCCCCAGGGCAGTTCGCTGGCGCGCACCGACCAGGCTCTGCGCTTCGTCGACGAACGGCTGCGGCGCGAGCCGGAGGTCGCCTGGACGGCGGCCAACCTCGGACGGGGCAATCCGCAGATCTTCTACAACCAGAACCAACGCCAGCCGCAGCCGAGCTACGGCGAGGTGTTCGTCTCGCTCAAGGCGTGGGAGCCGGGGCGGTCGGAGCGGGTGCTGGACGCGCTGCGGGCGGACTTTGCCGGCTATCCCGGCGCGCGGATCACCGTCGAGACCTTCGAGAACGGCCCGCCGGTGGAGGCGCCAATCGCCGTGCGCATCTCGGGCGATAACATGCAGGCGCTGAAGGCGCTGGCGGCGGAGGCCGAGCGGGCGCTCAAAGCCACGCCCGGCACGCGCGACGTGAACAACCCGTTGAGCGTCGACCGGACCGACCTCGACCTGGGCCTCGATGAGGGCAAGGCCGCCGCCCTGGGCGTGCCGGCGGGCGCCGCGCGGCGGGTGGCCCGCCTCGCGCTCTCCGGCGAGGAGACGGCCCGGTTCCGCGACCCGGACGGCGACGACTATCCGGTGCGCGTGCGGCTGCCGATGGAGAACCGTAACGAACTGGGTGCGCTCTCGGCCATCTACCTGCCGACCCCCTCAGGGGCCGCGGTCCCGCTGGGCGCGGTCGCCGAGCCGACCTTCGAGTCGAGCCCGGCGCGGATCACCCGGTTCCAGCGCGAGCGGACCGTGACGGTGACCAGCCAGGTGCGGACCGGCTTCCTGACCTCAGACGTGACCGCGCAGGCGCAGGCGCGGTTGGGCGAGGAACTGGCTGTCCCGCCCGGCTATCGACTCTCATTCGGCGGCCAGGCGGAGGCTCAGTCGGAGAGCTTCGCCGGGCTCGGCGCCGCCGTGCTCATCGCAATCTTCGGCATCCTGGCGGTGCTGGTGCTTGAGTTCGGCCGGTTCCGGACGGCCCTGGTGGTGGCTGGCGTCATCCCGCTCGGCGTTTTCGGGGCGGTGGCGGCGCTGGCCCTGACCGGCAACTCGCTGTCGTTCACGGCGACCATCGGGCTGATCGCCCTCATCGGCATCGAGATCAAGAACTCCATCCTGCTGGTCGACTTCACCGAGCAGCTGCGGAAACAGGGCGTCGCCCTGCGTGAGGCCATCGAGCGGGCAGGGGAGGTGCGGTTCCTGCCGGTGCTGCTGACCTCGGTCACCGCGATCGGCGGCCTGACCCCGCTCGCCCTGGAGCGCTCCGGCCTCTACTCGCCGCTCGCCATCGCCATCATCGGCGGGCTGGTGACCTCGACCCTGCTGTCGCGGGTCGCGACGCCGGTCATGTACTGGCTGCTGAGCCGTAGCGAGCGGCGCGAGGCGGCGGCCCCGATCTGGGCGCCCAGTTCCGAAGCGGCCTGACCACTTTTTCCTGATCACGGCGAAGCTTGCCGCGGCAACCTCAGCGCCTACCTTAGGGTCCTGCTCGATGCGACCCGCTGGCGCTTTTCGGTCCGCCTGATCAACGGACCTTCCCAGCTACCGCGCGAGCGAGCCAGGACGGCGTGCAGCGGCCTCGGAACCGCCTTGTCCCCCCCAAGGGATGCCGCCTGTCCTGGACCTATCCCCCTCGACAGCTCACCGAGATCAGGCGAACACCGTCGCCAGGGTGTCGCCGCGGCCCTTCGGGTCCGGACCGAAGTTGTTCGGACCGGGGGTGCCGTCGAGGACGCTGAAGACGAACAGGATCAGTCCGCCCACAAGCGGAATGAACGAGATGAGGATCCACCATCCCGAGCGGTTGGTGTCGTGCAGCCGGCGCACCGTCACCGCGATCGACGGGATGATCAGGCCGAGCATCACCAGGAGGAGGATCAAGGAGCCGCCGACCGCGCCCGCGCCGGTCTCGTCGGCGGCGCCGGCGACCCCGGAGATCACCGACAGCGGCAGCGAGATTAGGATCATCAGAAGCGTAAACAGCCAGTATTCGGCTCGCCGCGCACGCCCGTTGAAGTCGGCGTACTTCCGCAATGGCTGGAACATCAGGTTCATCGTGGCCCCCCTCGCGCACTCGCCGCGCGCGCTCTGCGGGTGGATGGCAGCATGGACACTCGGGGCTGGCAAGCGGCGCGCACTCTTTTCATTCAAGGCGGCCGACCCTTCACCCGCTCATCGCGGCCGAGCGGCCGGATCCAGACAGCAGGCTCGACACGCGTCTCATGTGGCGCGGCGTTCATCCGTCGCATGGGATTGCGATATGGATTCCGGCTTTCGCCGGGATGATCGGTGTGGGGGCAGGCTCCAACAGGAACGCCCGCCCCGGTTTCCCAGAGCGGGCGCATCTTGTTCCAGCCTTTTGCTGAGCCGTTACTCGACCGGCTCGGCCTCGGTGGCGCCCTCGGCGGGGTTCTCGATCACCGGGGCGCCCGGCTCGCGCGGGGCGCCGTCGGATTCGACCTCGAAGGCGATCTTGCCGTCGGCCACGATGACCTTGACGTGGCCGCCCTTGACCAGCCGGCCGAACAGGATCTCGTCGGCCAGCGGCTTCTTGATATTCTCCTGGATGACCCGGGCCAGCGGCCGGGCGCCGTAGAGCTCGTCGAAGCCGTTCTTGGCCAGCCAGTCGGCCGCCTCGTCGGAGGTCTCGATGGTGACGTGCCGATCCGCCAGCTGGGCTTCCAGCTGCATGACGAACTTCTGCACCACCTGGCGGATGATCTCCGGAGTGAGCGGGCGGAAGCCGACCACGGCGTCGAGACGGTTGCGGAACTCGGGCGTGAAGGTGCGCTTGAGCGCCTCTTCCACCTCGTCGTCCTGCTTGCCGCGGCCGAAGCCGATGGCGTTCTTCTGCGCGTCCGACGCGCCGGCGTTGGTGGTCATGATCAGGACCACGTTCCGGAAGTCGATCTTCTTGCCGTTGGAGTCGGTCAGCTGACCGTGGTCCATGACCTGCAGGAGGATGTTGTAGACGTCCGGGTGAGCCTTCTCGATCTCGTCGAGCAGCACGACCGCATGCGGGTGCTGGTCGACGGCGTCGGTCAGGAGGCCGCCCTGGTCGAAGCCGACGTAGCCCGGAGGGGCCCCGATCAGCCGGCTCACCGTGTGTCGCTCCATGTATTCGCTCATGTCGAAGCGCAGGAGCTCGATGCCGAGCGTCGAGGCCAGCTGCCGGGCGGTCTCCGTCTTGCCGGTGCCGGTGGGCCCCGAGAAGAGGTAGCTGCCGATGGGCTTGTTGGCGTCGCGCAGGCCGGCCCGGGCCATCTTCATGGCTGCGGACAGCTGCTCGATGGCCTCGTCCTGGCCGTAAACCGCGCGCTTCAGGTCGACCTCGAGCTGCTTCAGCGCCTCGGTGTCGGACTTGGAGACCGACTTCGGCGGGATGCGGGCGATCTTGGCGACGACGCTTTCGATCTCCTTCAGGCCGATGACCTTCTTGCGCCGGGCCTCGGGCACCAGCATCTGGCTCGCGCCGGCCTCGTCGATGATGTCGATCGCCTTATCGGGCAGCTTGCGGTCAGTGATGTACTTGGCCGACAGCTCCACCGCCGCCTTCAAGGCGTCGGAGGTGTAGCGGAGCTTGTGGAACTCCTCGTAGTAGGTCTTCAGCCCCTTCAAGATCTTGATCGTGTCTTCGATGGTCGGCTCGTTGACGTCGATCTTCTGGAACCGGCGCACCAGGGCGCGGTCCTTCTCGAAGTGCTGGCGGAATTCCTTGTAGGTTGTCGATCCCATGCACCGCAGGGTGCCGGAGGCCAGGGCGGGCTTCAGCAGGTTGGAGGCGTCCATCGCCCCGCCGCTGGTCGCGCCGGCGCCGATCACCGTGTGGATCTCGTCGATGAACAGGATGGCGTCGGGGTGGTTCTCCAGCTCCTTGACGACCTGCTTGACGCGCTCTTCGAAGTCGCCGCGGTAGCGGGTGCCGGCCAGCAGCGCGCCCATGTCGAGCGAGAAGATGGTCGAGCCCGAAAGCACCGCCGGGACCTGCTTGTTGACGATCTTGCGCGCCAAGCCTTCGGCGATGGCGGTCTTGCCGACGCCGGGGTCGCCCACCAGCAGCGGGTTGTTCTTCGTCCGGCGGCAGAGGATCTGGATGCAGCGCTCGACCTCGCCGTGCCGGCCGATCAGCGGGTCGACCTTCCCCTGCTTGGCCTTTTCGTTGAGGTTGATGCAGTAGGCCTCGAGGGCCTCGCCGCCGGTCTTGACCGTCGGCTTCTCCTCATCTTCGGCGCCCTTGACCGACTTGGCCTCGGAGGCGCCGGCCTTCTTGGCGATGCCGTGGGCGATGTAGTTGACCGCATCGTAGCGCGTCATGTCCTGCTCTTGCAGGAAATAGGCGGCGTGGCTCTCGCGCTCGGAGAAGATCGCCACCAGCACGTTCGCGCCGGTGACCTCCTCGCGTCCCGAGGACTGCACGTGGATGACCGCGCGCTGGATGACGCGCTGGAAGCTGGAGGTGGGCTTGGCGTCCTCGCCATCGTCCACGATCAGGCTGCGCAGCTCGTTGTCGACATAGTTGGTGAGGGTGGTCCGAAGGGCGTTCAGATCCACATCGCACGCGCGCATCACTCCGGCGGCGTCCTCGTCGTCGACGAGGCTGAGCAGCAGGTGCTCTAGCGTTGCGTACTCGTGCTTACGCTGATTGGCGTAAGCGACGGCGCGGTGGAGCGATTCTTCGAGCGGGCGCGAGAATGAAGGCAAGCTAGGCCTCTAATCCTTTTCCATGGTGCACTGGAGCGGGTGTTGATGCCGCCTTGCGGTATCAACGACCTGCGCCACTTTTGTTTCCGCCACTTCGTAGGTGAACACGCCACACACCCCCACGCCGTGCTGATGCACATGCAGCATGATCCGAGTCGCGTCTTCGCGCGATTTGTTGAAGAACTGCTCCAAGACGTAGACGACGAACTCCATGGGGGTGTAGTCGTCGTTCAGCAAAAGCACCCGATACATCGAGGGCTTCTGCGTCTTCGGCTTGGTTTGGGTGACCACCGATGACTTTACGCCGGTGGCCTGATCACCTTGCTTGCGCTCGGCCATCGAACAGGTCTCCTGACAGACGCTAACCGAGGTCCGCCTGTCGTTGATTAGATATGCCATCGAAGGCGCATTGGAAGGGTCTAATCGTCGCGAGGCGCCCGGCGGGCCCGCAAGCGCTCGTTTTTGCGGCTTTCTACAGTGGCGCTGGCGGCGCCAGTCAGTCTTGAGCCGCGTCTCTTGACCGCAGGCTGCGGCCAGAAATCACGGCTCCGGGGCCGAATCGGGCCCGAATCGAGTCCAAAGTCCGTTCCTCCGCCAAGGCCCTTTTCTCGTACCCGGCGAAGAAGTCGGATTCGACCGCGCCCGCGTCGATGAGCTCGGCCAGGCCGATGCCGATCAGCCGATAGCTCTTCCCCTTGGCCTCGGCGGCCAACAGCTCGCGGCCGACGGCGAACATGGTCTTCGCGGTCTGGGTCGGAACGGGCAGGGTGCGCCGGCGGGTGAGGATTTTGAAATCGGCCGTCTTCAGCTTCAGCTGCACCACCCGGCCGGCGACGCCGCCGGCCCGGGCCTGGCGCGCAACCCGCTCGCAGAGCGGGGCAAGCTTCTCCTCCAGGTCGGGGAAGCTGCGCAGGTCGTCGAAGAAGGTGGTCTCGGCGCTGATCCCCTTGCGGCCCTCTTCCGGGTTCACGGCGCGCGTGTCGCGGCCATGGGCCAGCTGGTGCAGGCGCAGGCCATGGGCCCCGAAGCGGGTCGCCAGCACCTTCACGTCTGCCCGGGCGATGTCGCCGACGGTGGTGAAGCCGGCCTGGGCCAGGGACCGCATCATCGCAGGGCCGACGCCGGGCAGGATGCCGACCGGCCGCGGGGCCAGGAAGGTCTGCGCCTCGGCCCCGCCGATCACCGAGAAGCCGCGCGGCTTGTCGAGGTCCGAGGCGATCTTGGCCAGGAACTTGTTGGCGGCCAGGCCGATGGAGACGGTCAGCCCGGTCTCGGCCTCGATGCGGGCCTGGAGCCTGGCGAGGGTGACCGCCGGCGAGGCGCCGTGCAGCCGCTCGGTGCCGGCCAGGTCGATCCACGCCTCGTCCAGCGAAAGCGGCTGAACCAGCGGCGTGAGCTCGGCGATCATCGCCATGATCCGGCGGCTCTCGAACTTGTACTTGGAGAAGTCCGGCTTGATGACCGCCGCCTGCGGGCAGGCCTTCAGCGCCTGGAACATCGGCATGGCCGATCGGACGCCGCTGATCCGGGCGATATAGCAGCAGGTGGTGACCACCCCGCGCTTGCCGCCGCCGACGATGACGGGCACGTCGCGCAGCTCGGGGCGGTCTCGCTTCTCCACCGAGGCGTAGAAGGCGTCGCAGTCCATGTGGGCGATGGACAGGCGCGAGAGCTCCTGGTGGGCGACCAGGCGCGGCGAGCCGCAGCCCGGGCAGCGTCGCGGCCGCGCCTCGCCGGTCCAGAAGCAGTCGCGGCAGAGCGCGCTCATGGCGCCGCCAGCGGCCAAAGCCAGGCCGCGCCGCGCACCCCGGACGAGTCGCCGTGGACAGCCTTGCGGACCGGGGTGTCGAACACGTCGGAGAAGACGTGCGGGGCGATCTCGCCGGGCAGGCGGGCGTAGAGCTCGTCGACGTTGGACATCCCGCCCCCGAGGACGATGACGTCCGGATCCAGCACGTCGCAAACCATGGCCAGCCCTCGGGCCAGGCGGCTGAGGTAGCGGTCCAGCGCCTCGGATGCGGCCCGCGAACCCTCCCGGGCGGCGGTGACGGCGGCCTCGGCCGAGGTGACGCGGGCGTCCTCCGCGAACCCTGGGCCGGAGACCCAGACCTCCAGGCAGCCGCGCCGGCCGCACCAGCACAGGGGGCCGGGGAACTCCGAGGGCCTGGCCCAGGGCAGGGGCGTGTGGCCCCACTCGCCGGCCACGCCGTTGCGACCCTCCACGAGCGCGCCGTCGACCGCGACCCCGGCGCCGCAGCCGGTGCCGACGATGGCGGCGAACACGACCCGCGCGCCCTTGCCGGCGCCGTCCACGGCTTCCGACAGCGCCAGGCAGTTGGCGTCGTTGGCGACGCGCACCGGCCGCCCCAGCACCCGCGCCAGGTCGGCTTGGAACGGTTGGCCGTTCAGGTGGGTGGAATTGGCGTTGCGGATCAGGCCGTCCCTGGGCGACGGCGAGCCCGGCGCGCCCACGCCGACGCAGCCCGCCTTCGCGCCCGCCTGGCGCTCCACCTCGGCGACGAGCTCGGCGACCGCAGCCAGCCCCTCATCGTAGCGGCGCGGGGAGGGGGCGCGGACGCGCGCCACGATCTGGCCCTCGGCGTCCAGCGCCGCGGCCTCGATCTTGGTGCCGCCGAAATCGACTCCGAACCGGATCATGCGAAGGAGCCTAGCAGAACGTCCGGCGAACGCGAGAAGGTGCACGAGCGTGCGCTTTTCTGGTTCTCATCCGCCCGCGGCCCGGCTAAAGGTTGGGGCTCAAGGGAGGACGTTATGAAGATTTTCCACGCCCCGCGCAGCCGTTCCCTGCGGGTCCTCTGGGCCGCCGAGGAGCTGGGCGCGCCCTACGAGACCGCAGCGGCCTCGTTCGCCCGCCCGGACCCCGAGTTCCTGGAGGCCAACCCGGCCGGCACCCTGCCGGCGATGGTCGACGGCGACGTGGTGATGACCGAGTCGGTGGCGATCATGCAGTATCTGGGCGCCAAGCACGGGCCGACGCCGCTCGTCGTGGAGCCGGGCGATCCGCGCTACCCCGACTACCTGCAGTTCATGATGTTCGGCGAGGCCAGCCTGGCGGCGCCGCTGAACGCCGTGGTCGGCACCAAGTTCATGGCCCCCGAGGACCAGAAAGACAACTTCACCGTCAACATCATCAAGCGCAGCTTCCACCGCCGCCTGCCGCTGGTGGAGCGGCAGCTGAAGCGTGGCGACTACATGGCCGGCAATGAGTTCACGCTGGCCGACATCTCGGTCGGCTACGCCCTGGGCCTGGCCGACATGCTCGAGCTCGGGGACGTCGCCGAGCCCATCAAGGCCTACGCCCAGCGGCTGACGTCGCGCCCCGCGTACCAGCGGGCCGTGGCGGTGGCGTGATCCGTCGTCATCCCGGCGGCAGCAAAGCGGAGAGCCGGGACCCAGATATGCAGCGCTAGAGCTGGGTCCCGGATCGGCCTGCGGCCGTCCGGGATGGCTGACTTTAAGAGATCGCCTTCTCCACCGCCGCCGCCAGCTCCGCCCAGTCGTCGATTCGCGGGTGGCGGTCGGGGGCGCTGGGGGCGAGGGGGCGCAGGCGCGGATCGGCGACGTGCTGGAAGGTGGCGACCTGCGGCGCGTTCTGCGCGACCGAATCGAGGTTCGGCAGCAGGTCGTCGATGAAGGCGGCCGGGGCGTCGGCGCGGCGGGCGAGCTCGGCGGTCATCGGGCCCTTGGGCCCGCGGCCCAGCAGCAGCGGATAGTCGAGGCCGTGACGGACCAGCCATTGGCTGCGGGCCAGCCGGGCCTGGGCGGGTGCATTGGTGAAGATCACCACCTGTGCGCGGGCGGAGAGGGCCCGCAGCGCCTCGGCGCCGCCGTCGGCGGGCGTCATCTCCCCGCAGGCCGCGCCGAAGAAGTCGTCGAACAGCCGCCGGCCGTCCTCGATCGGCAGGTGCTGGGCCTCGCCCGGGCGGTAGATGTTCTGAAACAGGGCGAACCGGTCGAGCCGGAACTCGAATCCCTGGGCGGTCACAAACCGCTCGAATCCTTCGATGAACAGCCCCAGGACCTCGTCGACATCGACGATAACCAAAGGCCGGCCGCGCAAAATCGGCAGGCTTGCGGCCTCAGAGGCCGGAATTTCAACCGAATTCGGGATATTCACGGCTCCGGGGCGGACTTGCGGACTAACGTCGGCTTAAGGATATCCGTGACATCAACGATGACGAGACCCGAGTCGGCCAGCCGTGCCGGCGCCGCAGAGCATCGTCGAGACCCGGATGGCCAAGAAGGTCCTCATCGTCGAGGATAACGAGCTGAACATGAAGCTCTTTCATGATCTGCTCGACGCCCAGGGCTATGAGACCTTGCAGACTCGCGAGGGTCTCCAGGCTCTGGCGCTGGCGCGCGAGCATCGCCCCGACCTGATCCTCATGGACATTCAGCTGCCCGAGATCTCCGGCCTGGAGGTCACCAAGTGGCTGAAGGAAGACGAGGATCTGGCCCACATTCCGGTGGTCGCCGTGACCGCCTTCGCCATGAAAGGGGACGAGGAGCGGATCCGCGAGGGCGGCTGCGAGGCCTACATCTCCAAGCCGATCTCGGTCACCCACTTCCTCGACACCATCAAGCGGCTGCTGAACTAGATGACCGCCCGCATCCTGGTCGTCGACGATATCGAAGCTAACGTCCGGCTGCTGGAAGCCAAGCTCGCGGCGGAATACTACGGCGTCCTGACGGCCTACGATGGGCCCACGGCCCTGGCGGTCGCGGCGGCGGAGAAGCCCGACATCATCCTGCTGGACGTCATGATGCCCGGGATGGACGGGTTCCAGGTCTGCCGGCGGCTGAAGGAAGATGTGGCGACGCGGCACATACCGGTGGTGCTGGTCACCGCGCTGGATGGGCGATCCGACCGGATCAACGGCCTTGAAGCGGGCGCCGACGAGTTCCTGACCAAGCCCATCGACGACATGATGCTGTTCGCCCGGGTGCGCAGCCTCACCCGGCTGAAGATGGTCATCGACGAGTTGCGCGAGCGCGAGGCCTCGGGCCGGCGCATGGGCGTGATCGCCGGCGCGGCCTCCCGGGTCGGCGGCACGGGTGGGCGGGTGCTGGTGGTCGACGACCAGCCGCGCCAGGCCCAGCGGATCGCCTCGGAGCTGGCCATCGAGCACCGGCCCGTGGTCGAGAGCGATCCCGAGAAGGCGCTGATGACCGCCAAGGGTCCGGTCGACCTGGTGATCGTCAACGCCGGAGCGAAGGGATTCGACGGCCTGCGGTTCGCCGCGACGCTGCGCTCCGACGAGGCGACGCGTCACCTGCCGATCCTGGCCGTGGTGGACTTCGACGAGCGGCCGCGGCTGGTGAAAGCGCTGGAGCTCGGGGTCAACGACCTGCTCTCCAAGCCGATCGACCCGCAGGAGCTGTCGGCCCGCACCCGCACCCAGATCCGCCGTAAGCGCTACACCGACTACCTGCGGCACAACCTCGACCATTCGCTGGAGCTGGCGGTCACCGATCAGCTCACCGGGCTGCACAACCGCCGCTACATGGCCGGCCAGCTGGAGGCGCTGGTGCGCCGCTCGCGCCACGGCGGCGAGCCGGTCGCGGCCCTGCTGATCGACATCGACCACTTCAAGAAGATCAATGACGGCTACGGCCACGACGTCGGCGACGAGGTGCTGCGCGAATTCGCCGTGAGGCTGGCCTCCAACGTCCGCGCCGTGGACCTGCCGTGCCGCTACGGCGGCGAGGAGTTCGTGGTGGTGATGCCGGACACCCGGCTGACCGACGCCGAGCGCATCGCCGAGCGGATCCGCACCCACGTCGCCGGCGCCCCATTCCGCACCAGCGGCGACAAGGACCTGCTGCAGGTCACGATTTCCATCGGCGTGGCGGCCGCGTCCGGCGCCGAGGACACCCCCGAGGCCCTGCTCAAGCGAGCCGACGAGGCGCTCTACGAGGCCAAGGCATCCGGGCGGAACCGGGTGATCGCGCGGGCGGCCTAGCCGCCAAAGCAAAACGCCCGGCGCTGGGCCGGGCGTTCGGTAGGGCTCGGAAAGCCTGACTTACTTGATCTTGCCTTCGCGGAACTCGACGTGCTTGCGCACGATCGGGTCGTACTTCTTCATCACCAGCTTCTCGGTCTTGGTCCTGGCGTTCTTCTTGGTGACGTAGAAGTAGCCGGTGTCCGCCGACGAGTTGAGGCGGATCTTGATGTTGGCCGGTTTCGCCATGGCGTCCTCGCGGGGCCGGCGCGAAACGCCGGCGGGTGTTCGAAAGAGCCGCGGACAATACGAATCGCGGCCCCAAAGTCAATGCGCGGCTTGGGCGTCCGATTTCCGCCAGCGCCGGGCGGACCCGGCGCAGCGGCCGGCGAGCGCCGATGGTAGACTTCCGGACATGCAGACCGCCTACGCCATCTTCGGGACCGCGCTCGGCCACGCCGCCGTCGTCTGGCGGGATTCCGGCGTCGTGGGCGTGCACCTGCCCGAGCCCGACGCAGAGCGGACCCGGTCCGGCGTGCTGCGGCGCTTCGCCGGCGCCGAGCCGGCCGAGCCGTCCGAAGCCGTGTCGGCCGTCATCGCCGCCGTGCAGGCGCTGCTGCGCGGTGAGGCGGTCGACCTCACCGGCGTCGAGCTCGATCTCGCAGCGTGCCCGCCGTTCAACCGCCGCGTCTACGACATCGCCCGCGCCATAGCGCCGGGGGACACCCTGACCTACGGCGAGGTGGCCGAGCGGCTGGGCGACCCGCTGCTCGCCCGCGCGGTGGGCCAGGCGCTGGGGCAGAACCCGTGTCCCATCGTCGTGCCCTGCCACCGGGTGCTGGCGGCCGGCGGCCGGACGGGCGGCTTCTCGGCGCGCGGCGGGGTGAAGACCAAACTCAAGCTGCTGGAGATCGAGGGCGCGCTGGCCCCCGAGTCGCTGCCGCTGTTCTCCCGCTAGAGGTGGCTCGTCGACCAGCCGCGGGCCTTGAACCGCATGAATGGAGAGGGGCGCTCAGGGTCGGCCAGCCGCTCCACCGCCTCGCTGATCATCGTGCGGGTCACCGCCGGCAGATTGAGCTTCAGGGCCTCGTCGAATTCGATCCAGGCGATCTCCTCGAGCTCGCCGCAGTCGGGCTTGCGCTCCAGGCTGACGAGCCGGTCGGCCTCGGCCAGCAGAAACCAGGTGTCGAACCGCTTGGCGACCATCGGCGGGGTCACCGCCCGCGCGATGACGTCGAGGGCCTCCAGGTCGGGGGCGACGCCCTCGGCCAGGAACTCGCGCCAGGGGCCGACGGCGGTGCGGGCCGGGACTGGTTTGGCGAGCAGCAGGCCGGCCTCCTCGAAGGTCTCGCGGACGGCCGCCATGGCCAGGGCGCGGCCCTTGTGCAGCGGCAGGTGGCGGGAGAACTTGGCGGCGACCTCCGGCCTCAGGTCCGTGGCGTGCGGGGCGCGGTAGTCGCTGCGGTCTATCCGCCCGCCCGGGAACACCCACAGATTCGGCATGAAGTCGTGGCCGCCGTGGCGCTTGCCCATCAGCACCCTGGGCTTAGGGCCGTCGCGGCGGACGATGATGATGGTGGCGGCGCTTCTCGGGCGAACGGCCTTGGCGCCAGGGACCCGCGGCGGGCCCTCCGGCTTACGAGTCAGGGTGGGGGCGTCGGACATCAAAACAACTGTATGACCCGCCGCCCGCGCGAGGGAAGCCGAAGTTGCCGAGCTGAACGATGTTCTTTGCGATTGACTTGCAGTTGCACGCCCTATAGTGCCGCTCCGCTTTTGAGAAGCGGTTGCATCAGGGGTGATCATGCGGCGCGTCAGGTTCATGTTCGCCGCGGCGTCGGTCGCGGCCCTTAGCGCTGGAGC
>NZ_DATAGM010000139.1:0-2579 GCF_036263695.1 Phenylobacterium sp. | reverse complement strand
GCCCCGGCTCTCCAGCTGGCGAACGATGGCGTTGATCATCTGCTCGACGCGCTCGGCGTCCACCGGCCGCTTGCGCAGGGCGATGTAGACCGAGCGGGCCAGCTTCTCCCGCTCGAACGGGCTTCGCCGGCCCGAGCGCTTGACGATGGTCAGCTCGCGCAGCTGCACCCGCTCCATGGTGGTGAAGCGGCCCTCGCAATGGGGACACAGCCGCCGGCGCCGGATGGCCGCGCCGTCCTCGGACGGGCGGCTGTCCTTCACCTGGCTCTCGGGGTGACCGCAAAACGGGCAACGCATGATCTAGCCCCTCCGCGGCCCCTTGTACGCTATTAGCTGTAGATGGGGAAATGGCGGGTGAGCGCCAAGACCTCCTCGCGCACCTTCGCTTCCACAGCCGCATTGTCCTCGCCGCGGGAGAGGCCGTCGAGCACTTCGGCCATCCAGCGGGCGATCTGCCGGAACTCGTCCGGGCCGAAGCCGCGGGTGGTGCCGGCCGGGGTGCCGACCCGCAGGCCCGAGGTCTGCAGCGGCGGCAGCGGGTCGTTGGGGATGTTGTTCTTGTTGGTGGTGATGCCGGCCCGCTCCAGGGCGATCTCGGCGTCGGCCCCGCTCACGCCCTTGGGCGTCAGGTCGACCAGCATCAGGTGGCTGTCGGTGCCGCCGGAGACGATCTTGAAGCCGTTGGCCTGCAGCGCATCGGCGAACGCCCGGGCGTTCTCCACGACGGCCTTGGCGTAGTCCTTGAACTCCGGCCGCAGGGCCTCGCCGAAGGCCACCGCCTTGGCGGCGATGACGTGCATCAGCGGCCCGCCCTGCAGCCCCGGGAAGACCGCGCTGTCGATCTTCTTGGCCAGCTTCTTGTCGTTGGTCAGGATCATCGCCCCGCGGGGCCCGCGCAGGGTCTTGTGGGTGGTGGTCGTGACGACATGGGCGTGCGGGAACGGGTTCGGGTACTCCCCGGCCGCCACCAGGCCAGCGTAGTGGGCGATGTCGGCCATCAGCACCGCGCCCACTTTGTCGGCGATCTGCCGGAACCTGGCGAAGTCGATCACCCGCGAGTAGGCCGTCGCCCCGGCGATGATCACCTTCGGCTTCTCGGCCAGGGCGACCTCTTCGGCCTGGTCGTAGTCGATGGTGTGGTCCTGGGCCCGCACCCCATAGGCCACCGGCCGGAACCACTTGCCCGACTGGTTGACGCTCTTGCCGTGGGTCAGGTGGCCGCCGTGATCCAGGTTCATGCCCATGAAGGTGTCGCCGGGGACCATGGTGGCCATGAACACCGCCTGGTTGGCCTGGCTGCCCGAGTGCGGTTGGACGTTGGCGAACTGGCAGCCGAACAGCTGCTTGGCCCGCTCGATGGCCAGGGTCTCGGCTTTGTCCACCACTTCGCAGCCGCCGTAGTAGCGCCGGCCAGGATAGCCCTCGGCGTACTTGTTCGTGAGCACGCTGCCCTGCGCTTCCAGCACGGCGCGCGAGACGATGTTCTCGGAGGCGATCAGCTCGATCTGCTCCTGCTGGCGCTTGAGCTCGTGGTCGACGATGCCGAACAACTCGGGATCGGCGTCGGCCAGGTTGCGGGTGAAGAAGGCGTCGGACTTGGGCGGAGCGTGGACGGTCATGGGCGGTGGACCTTTTCGGCAGGAGTCGGGGAGCGGCGGTTTGGCGGTCTCATAAACCAAGGCGGGTCGCGCCCAAACCCTCGGAACCGCCGCAGGCCCATCGGCGTTCCTCGCTCGCCTGGAGTGCACGCGTGCACGTGCGCCCCGGCGTGTCGTGGTCTCGTCCGAGGGGGAGTTGAATGAGCATGGACGGCGAGCCCGAAGGGACTTCGGGTGAGGAGCTTGTGCGCCTCGGGGCCGAGATCGTGTCGGCCTATGTCAGCCGCAATTCCGTGCCGGTCGACGTCGTCCCTGAACTGATCCGCTCGGTCCACCAGGCGCTGGAGGGCCTGGGCCAGGCGCCGCCGATCGCCGCCGAAGAGCGGCCCAAGCCGGCGGTGCCTGTCAACAAGTCCGTCCAGCACGACTTCATCGTCTGCCTGGAAGACGGCAAGAAGCTGAAGATGCTCAAGCGCTATCTGCGCTCGCGCTACAACATGAGCCCGGACGATTACCGCCGCCGCTGGGGCCTGCCGGCCGACTATCCCATGGTGGCGCCGGCCTACGCCGCCCGCCGCAGCGACTTCGCCAAGCAGATCGGGCTCGGCCGCGGCGTGAGGCGGCGCAAATAACACCCCTTCCCTCCCCTTCGTGGGCAGGGTGGTTCGGCGCGAAGCGACGAACCGGGTGGGAAAGTTTGGGACTTCAGAAACGTCAGGGATGATCGGGACTCCCCCACCCGTCCGCGCGCCGGCGCGCGCGTCCACCCTCCTCATGAAGGGGAGGGAATGGGCTAGGGGATGAGGTGAAAAGCTGCTGTTAGGCCGCCACTCCGCCGACGCGCGCGATGTTGCAGTGGGTCCAGAGCTGCTCGAGCGCGTCGAGGAGCTTGTCCATCATCTCGTCGGTATGCGCGGGCGACGGCGTGAACCGCAGCCGCTCCGTACCCCGAGGTACGGTCGGATAGTTGATCGGCTGGAC
>NZ_DATAGM010000138.1:0-1930 GCF_036263695.1 Phenylobacterium sp. | reverse complement strand
CCTCGCGTCGGCGCAGGTAGGGGTGGACCATATCTCCCTGGATCGGCCCCGGTCGGACGATCGCCACCTCGATGACCAGGTCGTAGAACCTTCGGGGCTTCAGGCGGGGCAGCATCGACATCTGCGCCCGGCTCTCCACCTGGAAGACGCCGATGGAGTCGGCGCGGGAGAGCATGTCGTAGACCTCCGGGACCTCCTGCGGGATCTGGGCCAGGTCCTGAATCTCCGTGCGGCCGTGTTCCTTGCGGATGAAGTCGAGGCTCTTCCTCAGCGCCGACAGCATGCCGAGCGCCAGCACGTCGACCTTCATCAGGCCGAGCTCGTCGATGTCGTCCTTGTCCCACTCGATGAAGGTGCGGTCGGGCATGGCCGCGTTGCCGATCGGCACGGTCTCGTCCAGCCGCCGCTTGGTCAGCACGAAGCCGCCCACGTGCTGCGACAGGTGGCGGGGAAAGCCGATCAGCTCGGAGGCCAGGGCGACGGCGCGGCGAATCTCCGGGTTGTTCGGATCGAAGCCGGCCTGGCGCACGTGGCCCTCGGGCAGCTCGTGGCCCCAGCTGCCCCAGACGGTGTTCGCCATGGCCGCGGTGATGTCCTCGGTCAGGCCCAGCGCCTTGCCGACCTGCCGGATGGCCATCCTCGGCCGGTAGTGGATCACCGTCGCGGCGATGGCGGCGCGGTGGCGGCCGTAGCGTTCGAAGACGTACTGCATCACCTCCTCGCGCCGCTCGTGCTCGAAGTCGACGTCGATGTCCGGCGGCTCGTTCCGCTCCTCGGAGATGAAGCGGGAGAAGAGCAGGTCCTGGTCGGGCTTGGTGGGGTCGGCCGCGGTGACGCCGAGGCAGAAGCAGACCGAAGAGTTGGCCGCCGAGCCGCGGCCCTGGCAGAGAATCCCCTGATCCCTGGCCCAGCGGACAATGTCGTGCACCGTCAGGAAGTAGTTGGGGTAGTCGAGCTTCTCGATCAGGTGGAGCTCGTGGCGGATGAGGCCCTTCACCTTCTCCGGCACGCCGGCCGGATAGCGCCACTTCGCGCCCTCCCAGGCCAGGTCGGTGAGGTGCTGGATCGCCGTCTTGCCGGGGGGCACCGGCTCGTCGGGGTATTCGTAGCGCAGCTGGGAGAGGTCGAACCCCACCCGCTCGACAACCTCCAGGCTGCGCTCCACAGCGTCCGGGAAGCGGGCGAACAGGCGGGCCATCTCGGCGGGCGACTTCAGGTGCCGCTCGGCGTTGGCCTGGAGCCGCAGCCCCGCCTCCTGGATGGTGGTCTTTTCGGCGATGCAGGTCAGCACGTCCTGCAGCGGCCGCCGGTCGGGCCGGTGGTAGAGGACGTCGTTGGTGGCGACCATCGGGGCGCCCGCGTTGCGGGCCAGTTCGGAGAGCCGGGACAGCCGCACGAGGTCTCGGGCGCCGTAGGGCCGCGAGGCGGCGAGCCAGACGTTGCGCCGGAAGTCGCCGGCGACCTTGGCAAGGTCGCGCTCGAAGGCCTCGTCCAGCCGCGCGGGCGGGACGAGGAGCAGCAGCTGCCCCTCGCCGTGGGCGGCGAAGTCTTCGTAAGTGAGCTGGCACTCGCCCTTCTTCGAGCGGCGCTGGCCGAGGGTGAGCAGCTTGGTGAGCCGCCCGTAGGCCTCCCGGTCGGAGGGATAGCAGACCAGGCTCGGCGTCCCGTCGGCGAAGTCCAGCCGGCAGCCGGTCAGCGCCCGGATGTTGCGCTGCCTGGCCTCGCTCCAGGCCCGCACCACGCCCGACAGGGTGTTGCGGTCGCAAATCCCGATCGCGGCCATCCCCAGCCCCTCCGCTGTCGCCACCAGCTCTCCGGGGTGCGAGGCGCCCTTCAGGAACGAGAAGTTGGTGGTGGTCTGGAGCTCGGCGTAGCGGGTCATGGGGAGCCCTCGACCTCTCCCCGCTTGCGGGGAGAGGGTAGGGTGAGG
>NZ_DATAGM010000137.1:0-4936 GCF_036263695.1 Phenylobacterium sp. | reverse complement strand
CGACACCGTGGGCCAAACCCCGGTGTTCCTGATCTTCAACGGCGTGTCGCTGCACCGCGCCGCCCAGCTCGACGGCCTGATCCTGGCGGCTGCGCTCAACGCCGCGCGCACCCCCTCGGCCTATCCGGTGATCATGGAGCGCATCGGCGACCTGACCGGCGACAAGGAAGCGGACGACGAGCGCTGCGCCGAGCTGCTGGCCTCCGATCCGGCTGCGCCAGACGAGACGCTGCCCGAGGACATCCGCCGCCACCTGATCCGCGACATCGGCCCCAAGGCGGTCGAGGCCGGCGTCGGCGAGCTGTTCCTGCTCTCCAGCTGGGCCAACAGCATGTCCAAGGGCCAGAGCGCCGGCGGGCACCTGCAGGGTTGAGCGAGCCTCAAGCGCCCGCGATCGACGACGATGACTTCGATCCGGCCGACGCGGCCGTGCGCATTGTGGAGCTCGGCCCCGAGGACGCAGGCGAGCGGCTCGACAAGGCGCTGGCCGCCAGGCTGCCGGAGCTGTCCCGCGCTCGCCTCCAGGCGCTGATCGCCGACGGCCAGGTCAGCCGCGACGGCCAGGCGCTGGGAAGCGCCTCGGCCAAGGCCTCGCCCGGCGCCTACAAGGTCCTGATCCCCGCCGCCGTCCCCGCCGACCCGCAGCCTGAGGCGATCCCGCTGACCATCCTCTTCGAGGACCAGCACCTGATCGTCGTCGACAAGCCGCCCGGCATGGCCGTGCACCCGGCCCCCGGCAGCGAGAGCGGCACGCTGGTCAACGCCCTGCTGCACCACTGCGGCGAGACCCTGTCGGGCATCGGCGGCGTCGCCCGTCCCGGAATCGTCCACCGCATCGACAAGGAGACCTCCGGCGTGCTGGCGGTCGCCAAGACCGACGCGGCGCACCAGGGCCTGACGAAGCTGTTCGCGGCCCACGACATCGAGCGGCTCTACATCGCCTTCACCCGGGGCGCCCCGCATCCCGCCCGCGGGACCATCGAGGGCGCCATCGCCCGCTCCACCCACGACCGGAAGAAGATGGCCATCGTCCGCTCGGGCGGGCGGCACGCGGTCACCCACTACGTCGTCGAGCGCGCCTTCGGCCCAGCCGAGAAGCCGCTCGCGGCCCGCCTCGCCTGCCGCCTGGAGACCGGTCGCACCCACCAGATCCGCGTCCACCTGGCCAGCAAGGGCAGCCCCTGCCTGGGCGACCCCGTCTACGGCTCCGGCCAGCCGGCCGCCCCGGTCCGCGAGGCGATCGCCGCCGCCGCTCTGAAGCGCCAGGCGCTCCACGCCGCGGTGCTTGGGTTCGTGCACCCGGTCACCGGCGAACGCCTGCGCTTCGAAAGCCCCCTGCCCGCTGACCTGGCGACGCTGGAGCGGGGGTTGGAGGGGCTCTAGCGCGCCTTCGCCGCGACTTCCTCGTACGCCGCCTGCAGCTCTTCGCGAACCGTGGGGCCCGGCTTGGCAGGCGCCCCAAGGTGCTCGGCGCGCAGGTCGTCCATGAAGCGGTCCCAGAGCTTGGGGCCGCCCTCCTCGAGCAGCTGGGCGCGGATGCTCAGCTCGTCGCTGACCGGACGATGGCGGCGGCCCCAGCCGCCCAGCTGGGCGAACACCGGGACCAGCTGGATGGCGGCTTCCGTGAGGCTGTAGATGGCCTTCTGCTTGTGGCTGGGATCGTCGGCGCGGGTCAGCAGGCCAGCCTCCATCAGCCGCTTCAGCCGGTCGGCCAGGATGTTGGAGGCGATGCCCTCTTCCGAGCGCGTCAGCAGCTCGCGGAAGCGCCGCCGGCCGCCGAACATCATGTCCCGGATCACCAGCAGGCTCCAGCGGTCGCCCAGCACCTCCAGCGTGAGGTTGATCGGGCAGGCTGATCGGTTGGCGGCGTTCATGGCTCAACCAGTTGCAAAAACTAATCGGTCGACCATATAGTGATCCACTTGCAAGTCGCAAGCGCCTCGGCGCCCCCGCGGCCCGCAAGCTTTACTGCAGCGCCTGTGAGAAACGCTCGCCTTGAAGGCGCCCTCATCGGACTGTAGTAAATACCTGAGCGAAGAAGTCGGATATCGCCGCCGCTGCCTCCCCCATCCCGTGCGGCCATACGTCACCCGCAACCAAGGACCTTCCCCCCTGGTTGGAGGGGGCGGACGGTCCACGCGGCGACCCAGCGGCTAGCGATCTCCGAGAACCAAGAGGGGATAGACCATGGCTGCCAGCTTGCCTGTGGTGATGTCGCCGGAAGGCGGCCTCAGCAGATACCTCAACGAGATCCGCAAGTTTCCCATGCTTGCGAAGGACGAGGAGTTCATGCTGGCCAAGCGTTGGCGCGAGCATGAGGACCCCGAGGCGGCCCACCGTCTGGTGACCAGCCACCTGCGCCTCGTGGCCAAGATCGCCATGGGCTACCGCGGCTACGGCCTGCCGATCGGAGAGGTGATCTCCGAGGGCAACGTCGGCCTGATGCAGGCGGTCAAGAAGTTCGACCCCGACAAGGGGTTCCGGCTGGCGACCTACGCCATGTGGTGGATCCGCGCCTCGATCCAGGAGTACATCCTGCGGTCCTGGAGCCTCGTGAAGATGGGGACGACGGCTGCGCAGAAGAAGTTGTTCTTCAACCTGCGCAAGGCCAAGAGCGAGATCTCGGCCCTGGAAGAAGGCGACCTTCGCCCCGAACAGGTCCGCCAGATCGCCACTAAGCTCGGCGTCCTCGACGAGGAAGTCATCTCCATGAACCGGCGCCTTTCGGGTCCGGACGCCTCGCTGAACGCGCCGCTGCGTTCGGACAGCGAGAGCGAGTGGCAGGACTGGCTGCAGGACGACGTGACGCCCAGCCAGGAGACGGTGCTGGCCGACACCGAGGAGCGCTCGCTGCGGATGGGCCTGCTCGAAGAGGCGATGGCCGAGCTCACCGACCGTGAGAAGCACATCCTCACCGAACGCCGCCTGAAGGACGATCCGACGACGCTCGAGGAACTCGCCTCGCAGTACGGCGTCTCGCGCGAGCGGGTGCGCCAGATCGAGGTCCGCGCCTTCGAGAAGCTTCAGAAGTCGATGCGCGCCGCCGCCGAAGAGCGGAACCTCGTCAACGCCTGAGCGGTGCGGGCGGTCTAGGCCGCCTTCATCGCCGGGCGCGGGACCTCGACGGGCGCCAGCTTGAGCAGTTCGCCGACGACGGCCGAGAGCGCCAGCGCGTTCTCGGCCGTGATCGTTTTGATGGCCGCCAGATAGGCCTGAAGCTCGCCGGCGGCGCGGGCCAGGCGCACGTCCTTCAACGCCACCGCCGCCTCGTGGAGGTCGGCGGCCTGCACGCGCATCGATCGCAGCGCCTGGCTGGGATCGCCCTGCATGGCCAGCGCGGCCGAGTTCAGGATCTTGAACGCCTGGGCGACTTTGGTCGCCTCGGGCGTCTCGCTCAGGTCGGCCTTGCGCTTGCGCCGGCCGCTGTATTCGCCCGAGTTGAACCGGCGCCGGTCGGGGCCGACGTAGGCCACGGCCTCCACCCACGGCCGCGGCTTGAGGGCCACCGCCTCGAGACGCCGGAGCAGGTCCTTGGAGGTGTAGGGCTTGCGCAGGAACTCGTGGGCGCCGGCGTCCCGCGCCGCGACAATGGACTGGGCCGTCGCCGTGGCCGTGGTCACGATCACCGGGACCTTGCGGCTCGTGAACTCGGAGCGCCGCAGCTGCCGCGTCAGCTCGATGCCGTCCAGGCCGGGTCCCGAAAGCTCCACGAAGACCAGCTGCGGCATGGCGGCCTGAAGCAGCTCGATCGCCTTGGTCCGCGTCGGCGCGATCCAAACCTGGCAGGTGAAGAAGTTCCGCAGGGCCTCGGCCAGCATCCGCGCGCTGGCCGGCTGAGGATCGATGATGAGCACCCTCTGAAGCGCCGGAGCGACGCGCTGGATGATCTTCTGGTCCTCGCTGAACATGCGAACGCACTTCCCCACTTGGCGAGGCCTAGGGTCGCGCCGACGGGTAAACGGCCGCTCAGCATGCGGTGCGACAATAGCGCGCACCGGCCTGCGCCGCCGCGCCGCTCTGGCGCGGGGCGGCGGCCTTCGCCATCGTCTTTGAATGCCATTTCCAGTCCTGTGGCCTGGCCGATTCAGCCGCCGAGCGTTGGTGGGTCTTGCAGGCGCGGGCGCGGTCCTCGCCGCCGGCGCCGCGCGGCTGGCCGACGATCCGCCCTGCCGCATCGAGACGTTCGAAGGGGCCCGCTTCACCGTCTGCGCCTATCGTCCCGAACGACACGAGCTGCGCCTGGCCTGGCGCGATCGCTCGGGGGCGCCGCTGCGCACCCTCGCCCGGCTGGCCAAGCACCTGGGGCCGGAGGCGGACAGCGTGCGGTTCGCGATGAACGCCGGCATGTACGAGCCCGACCTCTCCCCCGTCGGGCTGCACGTGGAGCAGGGCCGCCTGCTGCGGCCGCTGAACACCGCCGACGCGGCGGGCAACTTCTACCTCAAGCCCAATGGGGTCTTTTTCGTAGGGAACGACGGCCGCGCCGCCGTTGCGACGGCCGAGGCCTACGCCCGCCGCACGCGCAGTCCCGCCTGGGCCACCCAGTCCGGGCCGATGCTGCTGGTCGGCGGTGAGCTGCACCCGCGCATCCAGCCGGACGGCGCCTCCCGCCTGGTCCGCAATGGAGTCGGCGCGGGGCCGGACGGCGAGGCTCTGTTCGTGATCAGCGAGGGCCCGGTCTCGTTCGGAAAGCTGGCTCGCTTCTTCCGGGACGGCCTGGGCTGCAAGGACGCCCTCTACCTGGACGGCACGGTCTCGCAGCTTTGGGCCCCGCGGCAGGGCCGCAGGGACCGCGGACCAGCGCTCGGACCGATGGTCGTCGTGCTGGACCGCGGCTGAAGCGTCTCAGTCCTGGAACGGGTCCCGCATGACGATGGTGTCGTCGCGGTCCGGGCTGGTGGAGAGCAGGACGACCGGCGCGCCGACCAGCTCCTCG
>NZ_DATAGM010000136.1:0-13322 GCF_036263695.1 Phenylobacterium sp. | reverse complement strand
GCGCACGCGCATGACGATCAGCGACTCATCCTGGGTCCACGGCGCCGTCCGGTCCGCCGCTCGCAACGGCGTTCCCTGCGCGTCGACTTTCACTGAACCGTCCGCGTCCAGTTCGAACATCGCGCGCAGGGTGTCAGGCGCGATGAGATTGGACCAGTCCACCAGTCCGCCCTTGAAGATGGAGGAGCGGGAGGACTGATGGCCTGGCGTATCGGGACGAACGGCGGCTCCCGCCGGTGGAGCAGCCGGCTTCGGTTGGGCAGGCGCAAGTCGGGACGTCGCCGATAATCCGGTGATCTGCATGTGATCTCCGTCGGGGGATGCACGAGAGATGCACGACTTATGCCACCTGCGCGCGAGCGACGGCCACGGCGCGATCGGCGTCCGCTTGTCTGCGGGCGGCAGATCTTGCAGGGCGCCCCGGCAGGCCGCGCGCGATCAGGCCAGCTCTTCCTCTAGGGCCGCCAACCGCGCCGCCTGATCCTCGGCGATCAGCGGGTTGATGATTTCGTCCAGCGCCTCGCCCGCCAGCACCTTGGGCAGGTTGTAGAGCGTCAGGTTGATGCGGTGGTCGGTGACCCGGCCCTGCGGGAAGTTGTAGGTGCGGATCCGCTCGGAGCGGTCGCCGGAGCCCACCTGGCTCTTTCGGCTCTCGGCCCGTTCGCTGTCCAGCGCCTCACGCTTCTGCTCGTACAGCCTGGCCTGCAGCACCTTCATGGCCCGGGCCCGGTTCTGGTGCTGCGACTTCTCCGAGGAGGTCACCACGATGCCGGTGGGCAGGTGGGTGATGCGCACCGCCGAGTCGGTCTTGTTGACGTGCTGGCCGCCGGCCCCGGACGAGCGATAGGTGTCGATGCGGATGTCGGCGTCGTTGATGACGATGTCCACATCCTCGGGCTCGGGCAGCACGGCGACGGTCGCGGCCGAGGTGTGGATGCGCCCGCCGGCCTCGGTCTCCGGCACCCGCTGCACCCGGTGGACGCCGCTCTCGAACTTCAGCCGGCCGAACACGCCCTCGCCGGTGATCGAGGCGATGATCTCCTTGTAGCCGCCGACATCGCCCTCCGAGACGCTGTCGATCTCCACCCGCCAGCCGTGCAGCTGGGCGTAGCGCTGGTACATGCGGAACAGGTCGCCCGCGAACAGCGCCGCCTCGTCGCCGCCGGTGCCGGCGCGCACCTCCAGGATCGCCGAGGCGCTCTCGTCCCGGTCTTTCGGCGCGAGCAGCAGAGCGACTTCCCGCTCCAGGCCCGGCAGCCGCTCGTTCAGCGCGGCGAGCTCTTCGCGGGCGAGGTCGGCCATCTCCTTGTCCCCCGAGGCGGCCATTTCCTCCAGCTCCGGCGCCTCGGCGCGGACCCGGGCCAGCGCCTCGACGGCCTCGGCCACGGGCCGCAGCTCGGCGTGCTCCTTGGACAGGCGCACGATCTCGGCCCCGTCGGCGGCCGCGCCCATCCGCGCCTCGATCTCACGGAAACGGTCGAGCACCTGGTCCAATCTGGCCTGCGGAAGACGCACCGGCGAAGTCTCTCCTGAAAGGGCGGGAGGCGGGATGCTCCTCTAGCGCCGTTTTCGCCCGGTTTACAGCGGCGAAGGGGCGCGGCAGGTTCAACCGGATGGTTCTGCAAGACGCCGCCCTCGACGACGTGTTCCACGCCCTGGCCGATCCGACCCGGCGAGCCATGCTGCGCAGCTTGGCCGGCGCTGAGCGCAACATCACCGAGCTCGCGGCCCCGTTCCGCATGTCCTTCGCCGCCGCGTCCAAGCACGTGCGGGTGCTGGAGGCGGCGGGTCTGGTGCGCCGCCGCGTGGAGGGCCGCTCGCACCTGTGCCGCCTTGAGCCCAAGCCGCTCGCCGCCGCCGACGAGTGGCTGCGGTTCTACGAGGGCCTCTGGGCCGGCAGCCTGGAGCGGCTCGACGGGATCCTCTCGGAGGAGGGTGACAGCTAGGCTTGCTACGTCGGTGTGGTGCTAGAGTTGCGTCTCGCCCAGCACGGAGGCGGCCATGTACCACCAGGGCAATCGCGAGCTTCAGGATCTGTTCGGCAGCCGGTCGCTGGCCGACCGGCTGGAGGAGAAGCTCCGGCGGGAGCGGTTCACCGAGGCGGATGCGGCCTTCATCGCCGCGCAGAGCTTCTTCTTCCTCGCCACCGCGGACGCGGAAGGCCGCCCCGACTGTTCGTTCAAGGGCGGGGCGCCGGGGTTCGCCCGGGTGGTCGCGCCGGACCAGCTGGTCTTCCCGGACTACGACGGCAACGGCATGTTCAAGAGCCTGGGCAACCTGCGGGCCAATCCGCACGTAGGGCTGCTGTTCATCGCGATGGGCGAGAAGCCCGGACGGCTGCGGGTCAACGGCCGGGCGGAGGTGGTGACCGACGATCCGTTGCTGGCCGAGATGCCCGGCGGACAGCTGCTGGTGAAGGTGACGCCGTCCGACATCTTCCCCAACTGCCCCCGCTACATCCCGCACATGGAGCTGGTGGAGCCGTCGGTCTATGCGCCGAAGGCGGACGCCGAGCCCGTCGAGCCGAAGTGGAAAGCCTTCCCCGACTTCGCTGACGTCGTTCCGCCGAGAAGGCGGTGAGCCCAGATCCTGCCTCGCAGGGGGAGGGGACCGCCGAAGGCGGTGGAGGGGGTTCACGCGCACCAAGTCAGCGCCGTTGAACCCCCTCAGTCAGCTTCGCTGACAGCTCCCCCTGTGGGGGAGCATCTAACCTGCTAGACCCGCACGCCCGAGATCGGGGCCGAGCCGAAGGCGCCGAGTTGGACGGTGCCGGTCATGTTGTCGCCGTTGACGGTGGCCTGGAACTCCAGGGTCATCGGCATCGGCTGGCTGATGTTGGTGCTCCAGGTCAGGGTGTCGCCGTTCACCTTGCCTTCGATCTTCTGCTCGCCCATGCGACCGCTGGTGGTGCCGGTGAAGGTTTCGCCGGAGGTGGTGATGTTGGCGTTCACCTCCTGAGCGCCCATGGGGGTGTTGATCGTGATCTTCCAGTTGCCGTCCGCGGACATGGGCATCCTCCGTTGTGGAGGCTGCAACTAAACAGTGCGCTATTGGCGACGCAAGGGTGACGCGGGCGTCAATTTTGCGGTTTCTACTCGGCCGCCGCGAGCTCGCCCGCCAAACGAGCCGCTTCCAGCTCGGCCGCCTTGGCCTCAACCAGGCCCACGATGTGATCGACCATGCCGGCGTTGTCCTGCTTGTGGTCGGGCCGGCCCGCCACATAGACCATGCCCGCCCCTTTGCCGCCGCCGGTGAAGCCGAGGTCGGTCATCAGCGCCTCGCCGGGGCCGTTCACCACGCAGCCGATGATCGAGAGGCTCATAGGCGTGGAGATGTGGGCCAGCCGCTGCTCCAACTCGGTCACCGTCTCGATGACGTTGAAGCCCTGCCGGGCGCAGGACGGGCAGGCGATGATGTTCACGCCGCGGTGGCGCAGGCCGAGCGACTTCAGGATGTCGAACCCAACCTTGATCTCCTCGACTGGGTCGGCGGCCAGGCTGACCCGGATGGTGTCGCCGATCCCGGCCCACAGCAGCGAGCCGATTCCGATGGCGCTCTTCACCGTGCCGGTGCGGGTCGCGCCCGCCTCGGTGACGCCCAGGTGCAGCGGGCAGTCGATGGCCTCGGCCAGCATCTGGTAGGCGGCCACTGTCATGAAGGCGTCGGAGGCCTTCACGCTGATCTTGAACTCGTGGAAGTCGTGGTCCTGCAGGATGCGGGCGTGGCTCAGCGCGCTCTCGACCATAGCTTCGGGGCAGGGCTCGCCGTAGCGCTCCAGCAGTTCGCGCTCCAGCGAGCCGGCGTTGACGCCGATCCGCATCGAGCAGCCGTGGTCGCGGGCGGCCTGGATGACCTCCTTCACCCGCGCGGGCGAACCGATGTTGCCTGGGTTGATCCGCAGGCAGGCCGCGCCGGCCTGCGCCGCCTCGATGCCGCGCCGGTAGTGGAAGTGGATATCGGCCACCAGCGGGACCTTGGCCGCCTTGGCGATCTGCTTGAAGGCGGCCGTCGCATCCTCGTCCGGGCAGGAGACGCGGACGATGTCGGCCCCGGCCTCCTCCAGGCGGCGGATCTGGTCGATGGTCGCGCCGGCGTCGCCGGTGACGGTGTTGGTCATCGACTGGACGGTGATCGGCGCATCGCCCCCCACCTCAACGTCGCCGACGCGGATCTTGCGCGACGGGCGGCGATGGATCGCCCGCCAGGGGCGGTGGTGGTTCGGATCCTGGGTCATGACCGCCGGAAGGTAAGCCCTCGGTGTGAATTCCGAAAGACGGACGCCAGGACCGATCGCCGCTAGCCGGCCAGGATCGACCCCGCCGGCAGGCTGGAGACGGTGACGTTCGCCAGGATCAGCTGATCGCCGCTGGCCAGGTTGATCACCGTGTCGGTGCCCTGCTGGGCGACCGTGAAGGTAGAGCCGGAGATCACCGCCCGGTCGCCCTGCGCGGCGTTGAAGTCGGTCACCCGATCGACGCCGCCGAAGGCCGCGATCTGGAAGGTGTCGGCGCCCACGCCGCCGGTCAGCTGGTCGTTCCCGCGGTCGCCGATCAGCCAATCGTCGCCGACGTCGCCGAACAGGAAGTCCTCCGACTGGCCGCCCAGGATGGTGTCGCGCCCGTCGCCGCCGTGGGCGGTGTCGGAGCCCAGATTGGCCACGATGTAGTCGTCGCCGTTCTCGCCGTGCAGCAGGTCGCTGTCCTGGCCGCCGACCACCCAGTCGCCGCCTTCGCCGCCCCACAGCGTGTCCGAGCCCTGGTTGCCGTGCATGTAGTCCCAGGCCCCGCCGCCCCACAGCTGGTCCGCGCCGACGCCGGCGGACATGGAGTCCTCGCCCTCGAAGCCGTTCAGCCGGTCGTCGCCGGCCCCGCCGATCAGCGTGTTGCGCAGGTGGTTGCCGTTGATCACGTCGTGACCCGAACCGCCGAAGCCGTTCTCGATGTCGGTTCCGATGGCGATCGCGACGTTGCCCTGCAGCCCGCCGGTGCTGGAGAAGGCGCCCTGGCGCAGGTCGATGGTGGCGTTGGAGACGTAGCCGGAGAAATCGAAGGTGTCGTTCCCGCCCGCGTCCCAGGCCGCGAACACCACCCGCTGGTTGGTGGCGGCCTCGAACCAGGGCCGACCGGCGTTGGCGTTGAAGCCGTAGACCGTGTCGCCTGTCCGGGTCGACGTGTTGGCCCCGTACATCAGCTGCGCGGCGGCGATGTCGTCCAGCATCGGCGCCGCGGCGTACATGCCGCCGAAGTTGCCGCCGGTGTTGAACTCCGAGAAGTAGCTCATCACCGTGTACTGACGGGTGTCCTCTGCGTAGTCGGCCTGGCCCGAGTAGGTGTTGTTGGCGTCCTTGCCGGCGTCGTACTCCGACGGATGGGCCAGGCCGATTGCGTGGCCGACCTCGTGCACCAGCACGTGGGCGCCGTAGTTGAAGGTCGCCGGCGAGCCGTTCGTCCCGGACTTGGAGTTGATCCAGACGTCGCCCGACGCCGAGCCGCCGCTGGTGCTGCCCGGGTAGTAGGCGAAGGCCGAGGCCCCGTCCGCGCCGGTGTCGTAGTTTGCGAACAGCATCGTGGCGTCGTTCGTGTAGTCGCCGACCCGCACGAAGTTGATCCGCGCCACGTCCGACCAGGCCGCCAGGGCCAGTTCGGCATGCTGAATCTGCGCCGCGTTGAAACGCGAGAAGCCGCTGGTGTCGTCGGGCATCTGGGCCGGCGCGTCGGCGCGGAAGCCGTAGGTGACGGTGAAGGGCGCGCCCATGGAGCCCCAGCCGGGCTCGCCGCGGATGATCTGGTTCGCCGCCTCGGCGACGGTGAAGCTGTCCTTGCTCCCGTCGACGCCGCCGCGCGCGTCGGCGTTCAGGAAGGCGACAGGCTGCAGCGGCTCAAATGTCTCCACGACAAGGCCCGCGCACATGGGGCAGGCGCAGACGCGCGCATGGATGAAGCCGTCGGAAGTGCTGTTCTGGGACATGGGAGCCGCAAAATGCCGTTTGTGAGTGCGTCCCCCGATCGCGACGCGATGCTACGTCCCGACCGGAGGGCGAACAAGCGGACCGAACGTCGTTGCGTCGATTTTTCGCACGATTTTCGGCGCTTAGGTCGCGCTGACGACTCTACGCAGGAGAGGTTGCAATGAGGTTTCGAGCCGTGCTTGCCGCAGCCTTGATGCTGGGCGCGTGCGCTGGGGCGCCGGCCGGCGCGAGAAGCCCGGCCCTGGCCAGCCCCCAGGCCGTGGCTGGCGTGTGGACCCTGACGGTCGAGGGGCGGGCGGCCTGCAAGCTGCTCCTCACCGCCGCGCCGGCGGCGCAGGGCTACGTGGCCTCGCCTCAGGGCGGCTGCCCGATCGCTGTCGCCCAGTGGCGTCCCGTCCCCGACGGTGTGGAACTCGCCGCCTCGGACGGGCTGACGCTGATTCTCCTCGAGCCCGCCGGCGCGAACGCCTTCCAGGGGTTCGACGCGGCGCGCCGCCCCGCCCGGCTGGTCCGCTAACGCGAGCAGGCGGACCCGCCGCAGAAGGCGCGGCCTGCCGGCCGCCCCCAGGTGACCTGGCCCGCGCCGCCGACCACTTTCCGGACCTGGCCAGTGACAACCGCGGCATGGATGCGGCCCGACCCGGAGAGCTCGGCGTCGAGGGTGCCGACTTGGCCGGCGTGGACGATGTCGCCCGAGCCCTCCAGCCGCAGCCGCGCCTTCGGGCTGACGCCGCCGCGGACGGTGATCTCGCCCGGCCCGGCGACGGATCCGGCGAGGGAGCCTGCGACCTCGGCGGCCTCGACGCGTCCCCTGCCGTGGACCTGCGCCGTCAGCGCCCGCGCCGCTCCGAGGCTGACCGAGCCGGGGCCGCTCTGGGCGACCACCGCCTGGCCGAGCACCGCCGCAATCCGCCAGCCGCCGCAGCCCTGGTTCGACAGTCTAACGCTGTCGGCGGCGCCGATCCGGCCCGAGACGCCGCCGCGGGCGATGATCTGCACCGCCCTCGGCGCGCGGACGACCACCGGCGGTGCGGAGCCGCCGCACTGGCCCCTGCCGGCCGTGTCCGGCCGGGCGCCGCCGGTGACGCGCACCGTATCCCCCTGCCGGGTGACCGTCAGTCCGGCCGCGGGCGGCGCCTCGACGGCCAAGTCCGTCCGTTGCTCGGGAATAATGATCAGGTTCGCCGCCGTCGCCTCGATGCGAAGCACCGGCGCGCCGGGCAGGGTGGCGATCTCTGAGGGTTCAGCGGCGCCGCAACCGGCCAGCAGCAGGGCGGCGAGGGGCGCTGCTGCGCCTCGGCGGTCGATCATGGCCCCTCCACCAGACTACATGCGTAGTCTAGCGCGACGGTCGGGAGCGGCCAAGCGCGGGGTTAGTTGGAGATCTTCGCCAGCGGGGTCTGGGCCTCGGGCATCAGCCCGCGGCTCTGGCCGGCGACGAACACCTGGAAGGCGGCCGGGTCCGAGACCTCCACCGACAGGCCGGTCATGGCGGGGGCGCGGTAGGCTTCGCCGGCCGACAGCTGGCGGGCGAAGTAGACCCGCCCGTCGGGTCCGCGGACGATCACCGAGCCGCCGCGGACGGCCTGCAGGGTCACCACCGAGGCTTCCGGCGCGGCGCCGTGCACCGTGCCCTTTGGCGTGAAGACGGCCGGCAGGGGCTGGGCGTGGACCGCGGTAGCGGCCACGTTGGAGGCGCTGGGCAGCTTGGTCGGATCGGACTCGGGCAGGGCGCCGCCGGCGGCGGTGGCGGCCGCCAGGCCAGGCGTTTCATAGGGCGCGGGCGTGGTGGATTCCACCGGCGCCGGCAGCGGTGCGCCGAGCGCCACGGGTCCTTGCGAAACCGGCGCTGCGATGGTGGTGACGGCGTTGGCGGGCGCGGCCTCGGCGGGCGCCTCCTCCTGAGTCATGGCCCGCTGGACCACGTTCCAGGCCAGCACGGCCGCCAGGATCACGCCGCCGGTCATGGCGAACATGCCGAGCCGCGGATCGCGCTCCTTCTGCACGCCCATGGGTTCGGGCAGCGAGCCGTCGGGCGCCGGCTCCTCGCGCTTGAAGCGGGCGACGGCGGCCTCGCCGTCCAGGCCCAACGCGTTGGCGTAGGCGCGAATATAGCCGATGGTGAAAGGCCGGGAGGGAAGGGCCTCGAGCCGCTTCTCTTCAATGGCCTGCAGGTAGGCGCGGCGGACGCAGGTCTTCTCGGCCACTTCTTCCAGCGACAGGCCGAGGAACTCGCGGATGGTCTTCAGGGCTTCGCCAACATCGGAGCCGTCTTCAAGCGTCGGCATGTAGCTCTCGACTTTGGCTGGACTGCGGCGGGTACGGGCACGCAAAGCAATGTCCATTTCTCCGCCAGTATCGAGCGGCATGGTATCAGTCACCCCCACTGAGCGCATAGCGACCGCCAGTCCCCATGAGCCCACTTCCACCTAGCAGCTTCATCTTAACGAATAGTTGTGGTTAGACGTTCAGCATTCGCGCCGGAATGCGGTGGTTCGTCGCGAAGTGTAACCGAGATTCTAGACCGCCAAATAGAGCTTGCGGGCCAGTGTCTCGATCTCGTTCCGCACCGATCCGGCGCCCCCCTTGATCAGCGCCGAAACGCCCCGCCGGGCCGCTTCCCGATCGCATGACAGCACCATCTGCTTCACCGGCCCCACGCCTGCCGGAGGCATAGACAGCTGTTCGAAACCCAGCGCCACCAGCACGAAGGCCTCCAGCGGCCGGCCGGCCATTTCGCCGCAGACCGACACCGGCGTACCGGTCTCCGCGCAGGCCCTCTGGATCGCCTCCAGGGCCCGCAGCGCCGGCGGCGAGAGCACGTCGTAACGGTCGGCGACCCGCTGATTCCCGCGGTCGGCGGCGAACAGGTACTGCATCAGATCGTTGGTGCCGACCGAGACGAAGTCGGTCATCGGCAGCAGGGCGTCCAGGTGCCAGATCAGGCTGGGCGCCTCGATCATCGCGCCCACGTCCAGACGCGAGGGGGGCGGGCGGCCGCGCCGCTGGGCCCAGGCGATCTCGTGGTCGACCAGGGCGCGGGCCTGGCGGAACTCGTCCACCGTGGCCACCAGCGGGAACATGATCCGCAGCGGCCGGCCGCGGGCCGCCGCGATCAGCGCCCGCAGCTGAAGCCGCAGCAGGGCCGGGCGGTCCAGCCCCATGCGGATCGCACGCCAGCCCAGCGCCGGATTGTCCTCACGCTCGGCCTCCAGGTAGGGCAGCACCTTGTCGCCCCCGAGGTCGAGCGTGCGGAAGGTCACCGGAAGTCCGGCCGCGGCGTCCATCACCCGGGCGTAGAGGGCGGCCTGGGCGGAGAACCTCGGCAGCTCCTCGGCGACCATGAACTGGAACTCGGTGCGGAACAGGCCGATGCCCTCGGCGCCCGCCTCGCGCAGCAGCTCCAGGTCGACGTCCAGGCCGGCGTTCATCAGCAGGGTGATCTTGGCCCCGTCGCGGGTGAAGGCCGGGGTCTCGCGAAGCTTGGCGAACTCGGCCCGCCGCTGGGCCCGCACCTCCATCCGCGCGGTGATCGCTTTGCGCACGTCCGGGCGCGGCCGCAGGTAGGCCTCGCCGGTCTCGGCGTCGACGATGACCGTGTCGCCCTCGTTCACCCGGTCGCGCAGGCCGGGCAGCCGACCGACGCAGGGGATGTCCAGCGCCCGGGCGACGATGGCCGCGTGACTGGCGGCCGAGCCCTCCTCGAGCAGCAGGCCCTTCAGCTTGGTGCGGTCGTATTCCAAGAGGTCGGCGGGGCCGAGGTTGCGGGCGATGAGGATGGCGTTGTCGGGCAGTTCGCGGGCCACGTGGCCGTCGCCCGACAGGTGGCGCAGCAGCCGGTCGTTCAGGTCTTCGAGGTCGTGCAGCCGCTCGCGCAGATAGGGGTCTCGCGCCTGGCCCAGGCGCGCCCGGTGCTCGGAGCGCACCCGCTCGACGGCGGCCTCGGCGGTCAGGCCGTTGCGCACAGCATCCACCAGGCTGCGGTTCCAGCCGCGGTCGTGGGCGAACATGCGGTAGGTGTCGAGCACCTCGTAGGAGGCCTCCACCAGCCCGTGCTGGCCCTCCAGCATGCTGTCGATCTGGGCCTGCAGGGCGGCGATGGCCGTGTTCAGCCGGTGCTCTTCGGCCTGGGCGTCGTCCGCCAGCAGGTGCGAGGGGGCGACCGGCGGCTCGTGCAGCACCGCGACGCCCAGCGCCAGGCCCTCGGCGAACTTCTGCCCCTTCAGCCGCTCCGGCCGGTGAGGCGCCAGCTCGACGCCCTTGAGCTCCTCTTCCCTGATCAGCTCGCCGGCGGCGACCATCTCGGCCAGGACCATGGCGATGATCTGCAGGTCCTCGACCTCGTCGTCGGTGTAGACCCGCTCGGTGCGGTTCTGGACGACGATCACGCCGATCGCCCGCCCGCCGCGCAGCAGCGGCACGCCGAGGAAGGCGTGATAGGGGTCTTCGCCGGTCTCGGGCCGGTACGAGAAGGCCGGGTGGGTGGGGGCGTCGGCCAGGTTCAGCGGCCGGCCCTGGCGCATAATCTCGCCGATCAGGCCCTCGCCGTGCTTCAGGCGCGTGACGTGTACGGCTTTGGTGTCCAGGCCCTCGGTGGCGAACAGCTCCATCTCGCCGCCGGCGCGGCGCAGGTAGAGGGAGCACACCTCGGCGACCATCGAGCGGGCGATGATCCGCACCACCATGTCCAGGCGCGCCTGGGCCGGGCCGCCACTCGCCAGGGCTTCCCGGATCTGGCGCAGCAGGCTGCGCTGGCCTCTGATGGCGATGCCTTGAATGGGCACTTTGGCCGTTTCCTCCTGTCCCTTCCGCTTCTTAGCAGACCCCGGCGACGGATCGGAGACACGTTTCCGGCGCGTGCGTCAGCGCGTCGCCCTGGCCAGACTATCTATCAGCCCGGCGCGGATGGGTGCTCGCATTTTGCGCAAGCGGCGCCAGAAAAACTCGCCTCCCGCTTGTGCCGGCGGCGCCTCAGAGCCGCGCTGCGCGCAACCGCAGCGCGTTGCCGACGACACTGACGCTGGACAGCGCCATGGCCCCGGCCGCGATCGCCGGCGACAGCAGCCAGCCGAACACCGGGTAGAGCAGCCCGGCCGCGATCGGCACGCCGGCGGCGTTGTAGACGAAGGCGAAGAACAGGTTCCGGCGGATGTTGCGCATCACCGCCCGCGACAGCCGCCGCGCCTTCACCAGCCCCTGCAGGTCGCCCTTCAGCAGGGTGACCCCGGCGCTCTCGATGGCCACGTCCGCCCCGGCGCCCATGGCGATCCCGACGTCGGCGGCGGCCAGGGCCGGGGCGTCGTTCACCCCGTCGCCGGCCATGGCGACCTTGCGGCCCTCGCCGCGCAGCTTCTCGACCACGGCGGCCTTGTCCTGCGGCAGCACCTCGGCCTCGACCTCGTCGATGCCCAGCCGCCGGGCGACGGCGAGGGCCGTGGTGCGGTTGTCGCCGGTCATCATCACCAGCCGCAGCCCGTCGGCCTTCAGCGCCGCGACGGCGGCCGCCGTCGTTTCCTTGATGGGGTCGGCGATGGCGATGACCGCCGCGGCCGCGCCGTCCACGGCCATGAAGATGGCGGTGGCGCCTTCGCCGCGCAGGCTCTCGGCCTCCGCCGAGAGGGCGGCGACGTCGACGCCCTGTTCGTGAAGGAACCGGCCCGAGCCGATCGCCAGCCGGCGCCCGTCCACCAGCCCCATCACGCCCTTGCCGACCGGCGAGTCGAACTCGGCGGGCTGCGAGAGGGGCTGGCCGCGTTCGTTCGCCGCGCGGAGGATGGCGTCCGCCAGCGGGTGCTCGCTGGCCCGCTCCAGGCTGGCGGCCAGGCGCAGGACCTCGGCCTCATCGAAGCCGGCGGCGGGGCGGATCGCAGTCACCGCCGGGCGGCCCTCGGTGAGGGTGCCGGTCTTGTCGATCACCAGGGTGTCGATCTGCTCGAAGCGCTCCAGCGCTTCGGCGTTCTTGATCAGCACGCCGGCGTGCGCGCCGCGACCGACGCCGACCATGATCGAGATCGGCGTCGCCAGGCCGAGCGCACAAGGACAGGCGATGATCAGCACCGAGACGGCGGCCACCAGGCCGAAGCTGAACCGGGGCTCCGGCCCGAACACGCTCCAGGCGATGAACGCCAGGGCGGCCACGCCGATCACCGCGGGCACGAACCAGCCGGAGACCTGGTCGGCCAGCCGCTGGATCGGCGCGCGGCTGCGCTGGGCCTGGGCGACCATCTGCACGATCTGGGAGAGCAGGGTGTCCGCGCCGACCTTCTCGGCTCGCATGACGAAGCCGCCGGTCTTGTTGATCGACCCGCCGACCACCTTGTCGCCTGCTTCCTTGGTCACCGGCATGGATTCGCCGGTGACCATGGATTCGTCGATGGCGACGCGGCCCTCGACCAGCTGGCCATCCACCGGGACCTTCTCGCCCGGCCGCACGCGCAGCAGGTC
Source organism: Phenylobacterium sp. (assembly GCF_036263695.1). GTDB lineage: Bacteria > Pseudomonadota > Alphaproteobacteria > Caulobacterales > Caulobacteraceae > Phenylobacterium. Next base: position 910 of record NZ_DATAGM010000136.1, on the reverse strand, counting down.
GCCGACGCCGATCAGGTCCAGCGTCACCTCCTCGTCCGAGCCGTCGGCGCGAACGCGGCGGGCCGTCTTGGGGGCCAGGTCCAGCAGGGCGCGGATGGCGCCGGAGGTCTGCTCGCGGGCGCGCAGCTCCAGCAGCTGGCCCAGCAGCACCAGGACGGTGATCACCGCCGCGGCCTCGAAGTAGATCGGGACCGAGCCGTCGTGCCGCCGGAAGGCCTCGGGGAACAGCCCCGGCGCGAGCGTGGCGACCACGCTGTAGAGGTAGGCCACCCCGACGCCCATGGCGATCAGGGTGAACATGTTGAGGTTGCGGGTGACGATCGAGCGCGCGCCGCGGTCGAAGAACGGCCAGCCCGACCACAGCACAACGGGGGTGGCGAGCAGCAGCTGCAGCCAGTTGGAGGTCTCCGCCCCCAGCTTCATGGTCAGGCCGGTGAGGTGGCCGCCCATCTCCAGGGCGAACACCGGCAGGGCGAAGGCGAGGCCGATCCAGAACCGGCGGCCGAAGTCCTTGAGCTCGGGGTTGGGCTCGGTGTCGGCGCTGAACAGCTCCGGCTCCAAGGCCATGCCGCAGATCGGGCAGCTGCCGGGCCCCTCCTGCCGCACCTCCGGATGCATCGGGCAGGTGTAGATGGCTCCGGCGGGCGCCGCGGGCTCCTGGCGGCCATCCTTGTTCAGATACGCTTCGGGATCGGCGTCGAACTTGGTCTTGCAGCCGGCGGAGCAGAAGTGGAAGGCGCGACCCGCGTGCCTGGCGTGGTGCGGCGTCTTCGTCGGATCGACGGTCATCCCGCAGACCGGATCTTCCGCCTTCAGATACTTGACGGGATCGGCCTCGAACTTGGTCTTGCAGCCTGCCGAGCAGAAGTGGAACGCCCGCCCGTCGTGCTCGGTGTGATGCGCCGTCTTC
>NZ_DATAGM010000135.1:0-31901 GCF_036263695.1 Phenylobacterium sp. | reverse complement strand
CGTGGGCTGCTGTGCGGCCGCGGCCGTGGCGACGAACAGGGCGACGACGGCGATCGGCAGCTTCATGCACAGCACTCCCTTCGGTCCGGGCGCGAAACGCGCCCGCACGGCCGAGGTTGCGCGGTTATGAGGCTAGTTGGTCCGGCGAGCCGGCTCAGCGGGCGCGTCGGCGCCCGCGCCATCACCAAGGTCCGGGCAGAAGCCGGCGAGCTCCAGTTCCTCGATGATCTGCTCGAACGCCTCCTGACGGGTGATCGGCGCGCCTGGCTGGGCGGCGATCGTCACGATGCGGCGGATGTGATGCAGCGCTGTCTCGGTATGCGGGGCAGGCATGATGCGGTTTCGCGTCCTCTCGAGCTATCGGCGTCAACTTGTCGAGTTTCACGAGGGTTGCAGCGCAAAGCGGCATTCTTGAAAGAAAGCTGTGAGTTTTCTGAATCGGCCGTGGCGAACTGGCGCTTGAGCGGCCGGGGCTCCCCGGTGCACAGTTTCCGAAATAACCAACAAGGGAGGGCGTCATGACCCGGGTATCTGGCGTGGGGCGGCGAGAGGTGCTTTTGGGAGCGGGGGCCGCGGCGCTCACGCTCGGGGGGGCGGCGCTAGCGCAAGGTGCGGGGCCGGTGGCCCGGACGACGGCCGGACAGGTGCGCGGACGCACGGCCGACGGGATCCACAGCTTCAAGGGCGTCCGCTATGGGGCGAGCACGGAGGGGCGGCGGTTCCTGCCGCCCCAGCCGCCCGAGCCTTGGAGCGGGATCGCCGAGGCGGCGGACTTCGGCGCCCAGTCGCCGCAGCTGGGGGCGGACCGGCCGAGCGTCTACGCCTCCTGGGCCAATCCGCGGGCGGAGAGCGAGGACTGCCTGTTCCTCAACGTCTACACGCCGGGCCTGAAGGATGGGAAAGGCCGGCCGGTGATGGTGTGGTTCCACGGCGGCGGTTTCACCAGCGGCAGCGCGTCGAGCCACTACGCGGACGGGACGCGGCTGGCGAAACGGGGCGACGTGGTGGTGGTGACGGTGAACCACCGGCTGAACGCCTTCGGCTACCTGTACCTGGCGGACCTCGGCGGGTCGGAGCTGGCTGACTCGGGCAACGTCGGCAGCCTGGACATGGTACGTGCTCTGACCTGGGTGCGGGACAACATCGCCGAGTTCGGGGGCGATCCGGGCAACGTGACCATCTTCGGCCAGTCGGGCGGGGGCGGGAAGGTCTCGGCGTTGATGGCCATGCCGGCGGCGGCGGGGCTGTTCCACAAGGCGATCGTGCAGAGCGGCTCGGGCATCAAGGTGCTGGAGCCGGCGCAGGCGCAGGAGAGCACGAGGAAGGTGCTGGCGGCGCTGGGGCTGGCCCCGGGGGAGGTCAGTAAGCTGCGGGCGCTGCCGATGCGGGCGATCGCGGACGCCTTGCCGAAGGCGGGGGCGGAGTTCCGGCCGGTGGTGGACGGACGGGCGCTTCCGCGCCATCCGTTCCATCCGGATGCGCCGGCGATCTCGAAGGCCGTGCCGCTGCTCGTAGGCACCACCAAGGACGAGACGACGAGCTTGGTGGGCGGGCGGGACGAGAGCTTGTTCGGCCTGACCTGGGAGGCTCTGCCGGCCCGGCTGGCGCCGGAGCTGCGCGGGTTGGATGCAGCCAAGGTGATCGCCGAGCTGCGGCGGGCGGATCCGCAGGCGAGGCCGAGCGACGTCTATTTCACGGCGACGACGGAGTACCGGTTCCGCCGGCGGGCCGTTGTGCAGGCCGAGCGCAAGGCGGCGCAGGCCGGAGCGCCGGCCTACATGTACCTGTTCGCCTGGGAAAGCCCGGTGGATGGCGGCCGGTGGAAATCTCCGCACTCGGTGGAGCACGCCATGGTCTTCGACAACGTGGCCAAGTCCGCCTCGATGGTCGGGACGGGCCCGGAGGCGCAGAAGGTGGCGGACGCGGTGAGCAGCGCCTGGCTCCGGTTTGCGCGGACCGGCGATCCAGGCTGGGCGCCCTACACCCCGCAGGCGCGCACGACGATGGTGTTCGACGTCGACTCCAGGGTGGTGAACGATCCCGGAGCGGACGTGCGGCGGCTGTTCGAGGCGACGCCTGTTTGAGCCGGTGCAGCCGGACAGCCGGCGTCTGCCAGGCCGTTAGTGGGGCGTCGCAATCGAAGAGCCGGCGCGCGACTCGACCAGTCAGTCAGCTCAGTTTCTAGCCATGCTGGTCAGCTTGAGCACGGTCAGCTCGCCGCGGGCGTCCCAGACATATTCCAAGTGATCGCCCTGAAGGACGGGGAGAGGGACGGCGGCGGGGCGGAAGAGGACGACGCACTCGCCGCCGGCGCGGCGAACGCTGTCGTAGACGAAGCCCTCCTCGGGGGGCTCGGCGAAAGGCCAGCGCCGTTCGCGGGCGAAGGCTTGCGAGGCCGAGTAGTCTTCGGGGCTGTAGAGCTCGGGGTGGGCGCCCTGCGCGCCGCGCAGGTCGAGAAGTTGGGCGTCGAGGCTGGCGACCAGTTCGCGCAGCTGCAGCCGGGCGGGAAAGCCGCCGGCGGAAGCGGCCAGGCGCCGGTGGTTGTGGTGGACGGTCTCTTCGATGGCGGTGGAAAGGTCACGCGCGGCGTACCAGGCGCCGAGCGCCGCGTCGTGGAAGCGCCCGCCCTCGTCGGCGACGTGCAGGAAGGCGGCCATGACGATTGAAGCCGTGGGGCCGGTGGGGAGGCTCCCCTCCGGCAGCAGGGCAAGGCGGTTTGGCGTGCGCAGGGTGAGGTCCTCGAGAGCGAAGGCCAGGCGCAGCTCGGCCTCGTCGTCGGCGATGTCGTCGAAGACGCCGACGGTGGGATAGCGGCTGAGGATCAGGCGATGAGTGCGGCCGCGGACCCGGGCCCGCGAGAAGCTCATTTCACCCCGCGCCAGGCGTCGAGGTAGCGGCGCACGTCGGCGAGCTCGGAAAGGCCGCCCTCGGTCATGTGGACGAGCGGCGGGCGGCCGGCGAAGGGGGCGTCGGTGTTGTCGGACCTCAGCCAGCGCAGGGCGTGGGCGTCCTCGGCGAAGACAAGGCGCAGGCCTTTCAGGATGCCGAGGGCAAGGGAGATCCGCTCTATCTGGTCGCGGGTGAGGGCGCCGACCTGGCCGGCCTTCCAGTTGTGATAGGTCTGGCGCGAGATCCCACCCAGGATGGCGCGGCGCTCGTCCACCTTCAGGTCCCACAGGTCGCAGACCCGCAGGAAGAGCCGCACCGCGGGCGCGGAGACCCGCCGGCGCGCCTCCGGATCGCGCAGGTCTGCGGCGGTGAAGGCGGGGGCCTCGGAAGACGGGAGGGCGGCGGAAGGCGGCATAGGTGAAGTCCAGATGTGGACCCTATGTATAGATCTGGGGATGTAAACGCAACATCGGGCTACCGGCGGCACCTGTACGCATTCCGGCTCCGCGCCCGCGCGCGGTCGTTCAGGGCCGCTGTGCCCCTAGAAGCGGTTCGGGCGGGCCCAGGCTCAAGCTCTGAGGCGACTCCAAGGCGCTCGGTTAGGCGGTAGCTCTGAGCGGCGGACGCGCTGAAGGTCAGCTGGGGGCCAGCGGAGCTCGGGCCCGAGGCAAGCGGACCTTCAAACCTCGCCATAGCGGAGGTTCCTACGTTCCCGGAGGGTGGACGTCGGACGTCAGTTGCGACCGCCCTACTTTTTCAGTCGCCGCGACGCAGTCAGTCGACGCATAACAGGTCCTGCATGGCCGTCAGCTTCGAAGGGTTCCCGCGTACGCTGCAGCGCTCGGCTCTCCGGCCGGGACGCTGGTTCGTCGCCGCCGACGGGGCTCGCCCGATCCTGTGCCTGGCGACCGAAGTCGAGGATCTCGGCGAACGGCTGGCGGTCGTCTTCAACCTGCCTGCGGTCGAACAGGTGGAGGTCACGCCTGTGCCGATCTCCGTCCTCCTGGACCCGTTCGCGACCGTGGAGGACGACGTGGTGTTCGCCCCGGGGCAGGCCGAAGGCCTGCCGATGCTCGTCGCGCCCCTTCGCCGCACCTTCCGCAACGGCGCATTGCTGCGGCTGTCCAACGGCGACCTGGGCATCGGCGTCGTGCCGAAGGTTTCGGGCGACATGGTCGCCGTGTCGCTGACTTCCGGGCTGCGCAGCAACGGTTTCGATCTGGTCTTCGAGCGCTGGTCGCTTTCCCTGCGCCGCGGCGGCGCCGAGACGCGCATCGGCTACCACAAGCCCAGCCACCTCTACCCGGAGCGCCGCAGGGTCTAGGCGGCCTAGTTCGTGACGCGCCCCTTCACGAGCTTCAGTTGGACGGTCTTTCCTTGCGCCTTCGTCTGCAGGCTCGGCCCCGGTTCGGTGGGGAACCGCTCGCACATGCTGCCGGGCAGGCGAGGCTTCGACTGAGTCAGGCAAACCTTGTCGCCCTTCACGGTCCATTTGCCGGCTAGATCCAGCCCCCGGCGGCTCAGGCCTGTCCACGTGCCATCCGGCTTGAGCCAGATCTTCCGGGACCGCCCGTCAGGGTCGATGGTCAGAAGGGTGTTGCCGAACGCGGCGCTGACATCGCCGGGCTTAGGCCCTGCAGCCTGGGCGGCGAGGGGCGCGGCGAGGCAGGCGGTGAGGAGGAGCGCTATTGTCTTTCTCATGGCCGCCATAACGCACGATGCGGGAAAAGGCGGCATTGATAGCGGGGGTTCTGAGCGGCTCCGTCGTCTCAGGCGAGGGCCTGCGCGGCCTCGTAAACCTTGCTCAGGGTGTTCCAGTTGCGGGCGGTGCCGCTGAGCTTGCCGAAGGCGGCCTTCCAGTCGGTCGGCCGGAGCGGTGACGCGGAGATGCCGTTCGGGTGGACGAGCCAGGCGACGTCGTCGAGCACCCTGGCTTTCTCCGGCGGGTGGACCAGGGCCTCGAAGGCGCGGGACTGGTCGGGGGTGGGCGGGGTCTTGAAGATGGTCGCCTGGACGCGGCTCGGCATGGCCGCGGAGTCCTCTGGGAAGCGGTTGGAGCGGACGATGCGGGCGAAGGCGGCCGCGTCGCGCACCATGACGTCGAGGGTGGGGCCGATCCTATCGGCGATGGCCTTCTCGAGGAGGGCCTCGAGCTCGGCGCCGGCGGGGCCGGGGCTGCGGAACACCGCATTGCCGGTAGCGACCAGGGTGCGCGCGTCGGTAAACCCCAGGTCGGTCAGGAGGGCGCGCAGCTCGGCCATCGGCACGCGATTGCGCCCGATGGGCATCACCCCGCGCAGGAGGGCGATCTGGATGGTTCCGGTCACACTCGACCCTGTGGCCGGAACAGGCGCGGGAGGCAAGCGGCGGCGCGGCGCGGCGAACCAGGTCGGCGTGGCATGAGCTCTCGGCCCGCTTCTGGTACGGGCGCGCCGGCGGGGGCGGCCGCTGCCAACGCGAGTCTGACGGTATGATCGCGCCGGGAGCGCTCCACGTCGTGCTGCGCGCCGATCGATCTTGCGAGCGCCCTCCAACTTGCAGGCGGGGCGATCGGGTCGCATCAGGATCGCTCTTCGCGGGGCCCGCCGGACCGCGGACGCTGTCGCATAGCAACGCAGGCGGAGCAGTCGGGGAGCACCTTGGCCCGGTGACAGGCCGAGCCAACAGCCCCCAGCCCGCTCCACGACCGGGACTTCAGCGTAGGCGAGCCACCCGCCGCGCGGCCGCCGCGACTGCGGACGCCCAGTCTCCGGGCATCGCCTGTCGGCACAGGCGGACGGAGCGATACCAGGGCGTGTCGTCGCGGCCGTAGCTCCAGCGCCAATCGACGTCCTCGGCCGGAAGGAGGATGAAGCAGGGTATGCCAAGGGCCCCGGCGAGGTGGGCGACCGCGGTGTCGACGGTGACGATGGCGTCCATCTGGCCGATGCGGCGGGCCGCGTCTAGGAAGTCGCCCTGCGGTTCGGTGAAGTCGTGGAGCGCGCCGATCTTCGAGAGCGTCCTCAGCGGTTCGGGCGAGGGCATGGAGCGGCGCGCGTCGTTCGGGTGCTGAGGATTGCCGCGCCAACAGACGCCGATGTTGAAACCGTCCAGCTTGGGCGCGGAAGGTGCGCTGAAGTAGGGAGCGGACAGGATGTCGTCCGGGCCGCTGACGCCGAGGCGAAGCGGAAGCCCGAGCGGCATCACCCAGGCGTCCGGATCGTCGAAGGAGATGACCGGCGCCTGTTCGATGACCGTCACGGGCAGCTGGCGAAACAGGCGGATGAGGGGCGGAGGGCAGAGCCAGAGCACCTCCATGCGCTCTGCAAGCATGGGCGCAAAACGCGCCATCTGGATCTGGTCGCCGAAGCCCTGCTCGATCCAGACAAGCAGTCGTTTGACGGGCTCGCCGTTCCATTCCGGATACGGCAGCTGGGGCTTGGCGACGCGGATCGGCGCCCACTCATGGCGGGCTTCATAGAGTTCGAAGCCCTCTCCGTAACGACCCTGGAGCAGCAGGACAGTCCCGAGAACCCAGCGGGCGCCCGCATCGCCGGGGGCGGCGTGGAGGGCGGCGCGGGCGATATGCTCGGCCTCGGTCAGCCGACCGCGCGCGCGCAACGCTACGGCCTGCTGCAGCAGGGGGAAGGTCTCGGGCGAGATCGACATGCCCGCCCAGCATAGGATGGCGCGCGCGGTCTGCGAACCGTCGCCGCGGCGGTCGCTCCGGCCGGGATGATCTCGACAAGCGCGCGGCTTGCCTGGATGTTCGCCGGGCCGAGAGGGGGCCGGCCCCAGGAATCGCGGGTGGATCCATGCCTGTTCTGAGCGCTCAGGAAGCCTTCAACGCCGCTGTGCAGGCGCACCGGGAAGGGCGGCTCGCCGACGCCGAGAAGGTCTATCGGGTCCTGGCGCCCTACTACTGGCGGGCGCGGGACAATCTGGGGTTGCTGCTGCTGGCCGATGGGCGGCTGGAGGAGGGGTTCGCGCTCTACGAGGGGCGATTCACCCGGCCCGAGCGGCGGGTGGAGAAGCCGGCGCTGAGCTTCCCCGAGTGGGGTGGTGAGCGGGTGGGGAGCCTGTTGGTCTGGCCGGAGCAGGGGTTCGGTGACCAGATCCTGCACGCCAGGTGGATCGGCGAGCTGGCGCGCCGCGGCGTCGAGGTGACCCTGTTGTGCCCCCCGCCGCTGATCCGGCTGTTCGACCAGCTTCCCGCGCGCATGCTTGCGCAGGAGGGGCAGCTGCAGGTCCCGAGGCACGAGGCCTTCGTGATGCTGGGGTCGCTGCCGTTCCGCTGCGGCGCATCGGCCGCAAGCGTTCCCGCAGAGCCCTATCTGAAAGCTGAGCCGGCGCCCGGCGACGGGATCGGCGTCTGCTGGCGGGGCGATCCGCGGTATCCGGGGAACGCGGCCCGTTCCCTTTCCCCAGAGGCGGCGGAGCGGTTGAGCCGGCTCGGCCGCAGCCTGTTGCCGGAGGACACCGGCGCCAATGATTTCATGGAGACAGCCGAGATCATCGCCGGTCTGGATCTGGTGATCACCGTGGACACGTCGATCGCCAACCTGGCGGGCGCCCTGGGCAAACGGTGCTGGGTGCTGCTCGCCCAGCCGTGCGACTGGCGCTGGATGCGCAGCGGGGCGGCGACGCCCTGGTACCCCTCTGCCAGACTGTTCCGCCAGCCGTCGGCGGGCGACTGGACCTCGGTGCTGGACGAGGTCGAGCGCGAGCTCGGGCCCTGACTGGAGAACCCAGAGCGCCTCTCGGGGGGCGAGACCGCCGTGCGGATGCGGACCAGCTTGCAGAACAGCTGGGGCGAGAGGCGGTGTTGGCCGGCGTTGCTCGCAGGCTGGCGGGCGGAGCCGCCTGCGAGAACCGGGACCGGCTGGGCCCACTCCAGTTCGATCCCAAGGTGCTGGCGCGCCAGCTCAGAAGGCTTGGCCGCCGGCGAGGTAGTCGACCTTGCCGAGCGGCACGCCTTGGGCGCGCAGCAGAGCGTAGGCGGTGACCACGTGGAAGTGGAAGTTCGGCAGCGAGAACTGGAACAGGAAGTCGCGAGCGGTGAAGGTCAGGGTGCGTCCCGGGAGGGGCAGCTCGACCGTGCGATCCTCGCCGCCGTCGACCTGCTCGCGCTTGATGGTCTCGAGGAAGGCGATGGTCTTCTCGATCCGCGCCTTCAGCTCGGCCCAGGCGGTTTCGGTATCGGGGAAGCTGGGCGGGGTCACGCCCGCGAGGCGGGCGGCCCCGCCCTTGGCCGCGTCAGTAGCGAGCTGAACCTGGCCGACGAGCGAGGCCATGTCGGGCGCGAGACGCGCATCGACATAGGTCTGCAGGTCGACCCCGTTGGCGGCCGCGTGGGCCTCGGCCTTGGCGAATATCGCCGAGAGGTTGCGCAGCATGCGCGCGTAGCCGGGGATCGAGGCGTCGTAGAGGGACAGGGACAAGGCGCGCTCCTATGGCAGAGGTTGTTCCGCCAGATAGCGCCGCCCTGTCCCCGCCGCCAGGGTCAGCTGAGGCCCTTGTTCGGATTGATCAGGTATTTCTCGCCGGTGGTCTTCTTGTTGTAGGCGGCCATGGTGTCGAGCTGCAGCGCCTCAGCGAGGGAGATCTCGGCCGTGTAGTGGCTGGCGAAGGTGGTCTTGATCTCGTCGGCGACCTTCTGGCGAAGCTCTTGCGCCCGCTTAGGCCCGATCTTCACCAGGAAGGGCGTGAGCAAGAAGCCGCCCAGACCCCAGGCGAACCCGAAGGCTCGGTTGAGCTCGGTGGGGCCGGTGTCGAGGCCGCCGTAGATGTAGACCTGCTTATAGGTGTTGGAGCCGTAGCGGCTGTAGCTTGCAGCGTTGCGGTTGGCCGCCTGCTCCATGGCCGTGAGGATCTGGCCCGCCAGCCGCCCGCCGCCGATGGCGTCGAAGGCGAGGGTGGCGCCGGTCTCGGCGACCGCCTCGACGAGGTCGCTCATGAAGGTCGGCGAGCTCTGATCGACGATGTGCTTCGCCCCGAGGCCCCGCAGCAGCTCCGCCTGCTCGGGCCGGCGGACGATGTTCACCAGGTCAACGCCCTCATTGAGGCAGATCTTGTTGAGCATCTGGCCGAGGTTGGAGGCGGCGGCGGTGTGGACCAGCGCCTCGTGGCCCTCCATCCGCATGGTCTCAACCATGGCCAGCGCGGTGAGCGGATTGACGAACGCCGAGGCGCCTTCGGCCGGCGTCGTCCCCTCGGGCAGCACCAGGCATTCGGCCACCTTGGCCAGGCGGTACTGGGCGTACATGGACCCGCCGAGGGCGGCGACGGTCTTGCCCATGAGGTGCTGGGCGTCGGCGCCGGCCCTGACCACCACGCCCGCGCCCTCGTTGCCGACCGGCATCGACTGATCGACCCGCGCGGCGACGGCGCGCATGAACCGCTCGGGGACTTCGGCGGTGACCACCGGCCGGTCCTTGGCGCCCGCGGAGCGCGCCGTGCTCAGGTCGGCCGGGCCGAGCAGGAGGCCCAGGTCCGAGGGGTTGATCGGCGAGGCCTCGACCCGGATCACCACCTCGTCGGCGCCGGGTTCGGGGACGTCGACCTCGACCAACGACAATTCCAGCTCTCCGCTCGATTTGATCAGCGAACGCAGCTGCAGACCCTTGCCTGAATTCTCGATGGCCACCGGCATCTCCCGTTATCAGCGTTAAGTTGGCGCACAGAAGCGCGTCAGGGCCCAGGTAGCAACAGGGACCGTCGCCGTTGCCCAGGCGCGCTGGCCCGGTTAGCACTCGCAGGTGCGGCCGGGCGAGGGCCTTCGCTCGCCATCGCGGTGAAGGAGGATCCATGGCCCGCCCCATGCGGCTGCGCCGCTCGCAGCTCTCCGTGCCCGGCGTCTCGGAGAAGATGATCGCCAAGGCGGCCGCGTCCGAAGCCGACCACGTGTTCCTGGATCTGGAGGACGCAGTAGCGCCCTCGGCCAAGGAGGGGGCGCGCAAGACCATCGTGCAGGCGCTGACGGGGCTGGACTGGGGGCGCAAGACCCGCTGCGTGCGGATCAACGACGTCACGACGCCCTGGTGCCACGGCGATGTGATCGAGGTGGTGGAGGGGGCTGGGCGGCATCTCGACACCTTGATGCTGACCAAGGCCAACAGCGCCGGCGACGTTCGCTTCCTTGACCTGCTGCTCAGCCAGCTGGAGGCGAGGCTCGGGCTGGAGCCGGGGCGGATCGGCATCGAGGTGCTGATCGAGGAGGCCCAGGGGCTGCAGCGGGTCGAGGAGATCGCGGTGGCGAGCTTCAGGCTGGAGTGCCTGATCTTCGGCATGGGCGACTATTCGGCCAGCCAGCAGATGAAGCTGCGCGAGATCGGCAGCGGCGAAGGCTATCCGGGCGACGTGTTCCACTATCCCCGGTTCCGGGTCGCGATGGCGGCGCGGGCGGCGGGGCTCGACCCGGTGGACGGGCCATATGCGAACTTCAGGGACGACGCCGGCTATCGGGCCGAGGCGGAGAAGGCGGTGATGCTGGGCATGGCCGGCAAGTGGGCGATCCACCCGGCCCAAATCGCGCCGGCGCTGGAGATCTTCTCCCCGACCCGGGAGGAGGTCGCCCAAGCGCGCAAGCTGAAAACGGCCTACGAGGCGGCGCTGGCTCAGGGCGTCGGCTCGGTCAACGTCGAGGGAACGATGGTGGACGCGGCGTCCATCCGCATCATCGAGAACACGGTGCGCCGCGCCGACCTGATCGGGATGTAGCCGATGGCGACGGGGTATCTCACGCCCGAGCGCCTGATGATCCGCGACCTGGCGCGCGAGTTCGCGATGAACGAGGTGCTGCCGGTCGCCAACCGGCTGGACCCGGAGAAGGGCGACATCCCGCGCGAGCTGATCGAGAAGATGGGCGAGTTGGGCTTCTTCGGGATCCTAATCCCGGAGGCGCTCGGGGGCCTAGGCCTCGGCGCGTTCGAGTACTGCCTGGTGGCCGAGGAGCTGTCGCGCGCCTGGATGAGCGTCGCCAGCATCATCGCACGGGGAAACAGCTTCTACACCTCGGTCCCGGGAACAGGCGAGGAGCGGCGGCGCAAAGTCGAGCTGATGGCCAAGGGCCAGTATCTCGGGGCGGTGGCGCTCTCGGAGCCGGGGGTGGGCTCAGACCTTTCGGGCGTCACCTGCCGGGCGCGCCGCGAGGGCGACGAATGGGTGATCACCGGCAACAAGTACTGGTGCACTTTCGCGGATGGGGCGGATTACATCAGCGTGCTCTGCAGGCTCGATGATCCGGAGGCGGCGGCAGGGGCCAAGGCGCGCACGGTCAGCATCTCGGTGGAGAAGCCGAGGGGGGAACTACCCCAGGGCTGTACGGGCGCCCCGATCCCGAAGATCGGCTATTTCGGCTGGCGAACCTGGGAGCTGCGGTTCGAGGGCACGCGCGCTCCGGTCCGCGTGCCGGGCGGAACTCTCGCCGACGAGACCAAGGCGGCGGAGGGGGCGGCGTTCGCGCTGGAGCTCGCCCGAGCGCATACGGCGGCGCGCTCGATCGGCCTGGCGCGCGGGGCGCTGGAAGACGCCATGGCTTACGCCAGGGAGCGGGTGCAGTTCGGCCAGCCGATCAGCGACTTCCAGGCGATCCGCTTCAAGATCGCCAGCATGGCCACGGAGCTCGAGGCGGCGCGGCAGCTGATGCACCATTGTTGCCAGCAGATCGACGCCGGCCGGCCGGTGCGGGTCGAGACCTCGATGGTCAAGCTGTTCGCCTCCGAAATGGCCGAGCGGGTGACGTCGGAGGCGATGCAGATCTTCGGCGGGGCCGGCTACACGACGCTGCACGCGGCGGAGCGCTACTGGCGCGATGCGCGTCTGACCAAAATCTTCGAGGGGACGAGCGAGATCCAGCAGAGGATCATCGCCGACCAGCTGCTGGGCAAGCCTACGATCCGCGGGTCGAACTAGGACGCCAGCCCGATCTCCCTCAGCCGCTCCTGGAGGAACTCGCCGGCCGTGATCGGCGGGAACTTCGCGCCCGCGACCTGGCAGGAGGGAAGGCCATCGAGCCGCACGGACGAGGCCGGGTGCAGGAAGAACGGCATCGAGTAGCGCGAGACGTTCGGGCCGGACGGATTGACTACGCGGTGGGTAGTCGAGGGGATCACCTCGTTGGTCAGGCGGGCGAGCATGTCGCCGGAGTTGATGATCAGGCCGCCGATATCGGTCTCGATCGGCAGCCAGCGCCCGTCCCGGCGAAGGATCTCCAGCCCCGCGCCCCGAGCCGGGACCATGATGGTGAGGAAGTTGATGTCCTCGTGGGCGGCCGAGCGGACGGCGCCGGGCTCTGTCTCCGGCGCGACGGGCGGGTAGTGCAGCACGCGCAGGATGGACGTGCCGTGACGGACCTTGTCCTCGAACCACCCATGCGGCAGGCCGAGGCCCGGGGTCAGCGCGTCCAGGGCGGCGCGGCCGGTTTCGTCGAGCGCCTGGAACAGGGCCTGGAAGGTCGGCTTGAAGCCGGCGGGCTCGTCCGGCCAGACGTTGGTCGGGAAGGGTTCTTCGGCGTCGGGCGTCGGTTCGTGGCCGATCTGCCAGAACTCCTTGAGGTCGGGATGGCGGCTGTCCTTGGCGTGCTCGACGCCGAAGGGGGTGTAGCCGCGCAGGCCCTGGGCGTAGAGCAGCTTCTCTGCCTCGGGACGGGCGAACAGGGCCTCGGCCATGCGGTAGGCTCGTTCGAGCAGATCGGGCGCGACGGCGTGGTCCTTCAGCACCACGAAGCCGTAGTCCTGCAGGCCGGCGAACAGCGCGTCGGAGAAGTCCTGCCGGGCGCCATGCGGCCCCGCCAGGTAGTCGCTCAGTTTCAGTTCGGGGACGCGGTCGGACATGCGCCGATCAAGGCGCGGAGCGGCCGGCCAGGCAAGCCTCCACCTCGTCGCGGCGGGGCAGGGACGGCTGGGCGCCCGGGCGGGTTGCGGCCAGCGCGCCAGCGGCGCAGGCGAAGGCCAGCGCGGCCTCAGGAGTGCGCCCTTCAAGCAAGGCGAGGGTGAGGGCGGCGACGAAGGCGTCGCCGGCCCCCGTGGAGTCGACGGCTTCGACCTGCGGCGGGTGCGCCTCGGCGATCTTGTCCCCGGTCCTTCGCAGCTCCGCGCCCCTTCGCCCGTAGGTGACAGCCACCAAACCAGCGGCCCGCGCCAAACTCTCCCCGTAGAACGCAGCTTCCGTCTCGTTGACGACGACGAGGTCGGCGCGTCGGAGCAGGGGCTCCGGCACGTCGGCGGCCGGCGCCAGGTTGAGGCAGACGAAGCCGGCGGCTCGCTGCACCGCGGCGGCGACCGTTTCGATCGGCAGTTCGAGTTGGCAGACCAGTGCGTCCTCGATGCGGCTTGGCAGCAGGTGCGGCGTGAAGGCGGCGTTGGCGCCGGAGGCGACCACGATTTGGTTCTCGCCGTCCGGCGAGACGGCGATCAGGGCGACGCCGGTGGGCGCGTGCGAATCGGTGGCGCAGGCCGAGAGGTCGACACCCTCGGCGCGAAGCAGAGCCAGCGCCTCAGAGGCCATGGCGTCCTCGCCGACACGGCCCACGAGGGCGACCTCAGCGCCCAGCCGGCGGGCGGCGAGCGCCTGGTTGGCGCCCTTGCCGCCGGGATGACGGGCCAGCTGCGCTCCGGTGACCGTCTCTCCGGGGGTCGGCAGCTTCGGCGCCTGCGCCACGAAATCGAGGTTGATGGAGCCGACGATAGTGATCTTCAGGCCTGTCATGGGCGGGCGAGCAGCTCGCGCAGCAGGGCGTGGAAGCCCTCGGCGTCGACCCTGGTTGTCCACTGCACGTGCGGAGCGGGGCCGTCGCCGAGGCGGAACTCGACGGCGGTGTGGCCGCGGGTGAGTTCGGAGCCCGTCTCGATCTCCAGACGGCAGAAGCGGGTCTCGAATAGGTCCGGCCGCAGCAGCCAGGCGATGGTGGTGGGATCGTGCAGGGGCGAGTCTGCATCGCCTGCCAGGCGCTCATAGACGCTGCGGGTGAAGCTCAGCAGTTCGGTCGCGGCGAGGGCCTTAGGCGTTCCGATCGCGCGGATGGCGGCCAGCCGCTCGGCGGTGGTGCGGACCTGGAAGGTCGCATCGAGGCCCATCAGCACCAGTGGACATCCCGAGGCGACGACGACCTGGGCCGCGTGCGGATCCGCCCAGATGTTGAATTCGGCCGAGGCGGTGATGTTGCCGCCCTCGCGGCGGGCGCCGCCCATGGCGACCACCTGCTTCAGCCGGCCGGCGAGGCGAGGCTCGAGCAGCAGGGCGAGCGCAAGGTTGGTCATCGGGCCGAGGACCGCGACCGTCACGGTTTTCTCGCGGCGGGCCATCACCATCTCGACGATGGCGTTTGCGGCATGACCCTCGGTCAGCGGCGCGGAGGGCTCGAAGACCTCGAGATGGCCGAGACCCGTCTCGCCGTGGAAGTCGCGCGCGCCGGTCACGCCGGCGACGAGCATCGCCTTGTCGCGGCCGGCGTAGACGGGGACGTCGTCGCGGCCGGCGACCTGGCGGATCAGGCGGGCGTTTCGGCTGGTGAGCGCCAGGCCGACGTTGCCGCCGACGGTGGTGACCGCCAGCAGCTCAATCTCCTCGCGCGCGGCGAAGGCCATCAGCAGGGCGACGCCGTCGTCCACGCCCGGGTCGCAATCGAGGATCAGGGGGATTCGCGCCACGGGAGGAGCATGGCCCATCCCGTGGCGCGGACAAGCCTAGGCCGTTTCCGGCGCGCGTTCGCTGCCGCGGGCCTGATAGGCGCTCTTCAGCTCATCGAGCTTGTCCCTGAACCGCTCGCGCGCTTCCTCCCGCAGGCGCGGGATGTGGTAGCTGGGGAAGAGGTCGTTGTCGGGCCGGTAGTCCTTCAGCACCTGCTTGGCGACCGTGACCTTGTGCACCTCGGTGGGCCCGTCGGCGATGCCCATGACCATGGCCGAGGTCACCATCCCCATGAACGGCATCTCGTTGGAGACGCCCAGCGCCCCGTGCAGGTGCGCGGCCTTGGTGGCGATGTCGTGGTAGACCTTGGGCATCGCCACCTTGATGGCGGCGATGTCCTTACGGACCAGATTGTAGTCCTTGTGCTTGTCGATGAGCCAGGCGGTGCGCAAGACCAGCAGCCGGAACATTTCCAGCTGGATCCAGCTGTCGGCGATGTCGGCCTGAACCATCTGCAGGTCGGCGAGCTTGCCGTCGCGGGTGGTGCGGGAGACCGCGCGCTTGCACATCAGGTCCAGCGCGCGCTGGCAGGCGCCGACGGTGCGCATGGCGTGGTGTACGCGCCCGCCGCCCAGCCGGGTCTGGGCGATCACGAAGGCGCCGCCCCGCTCGCCCAGCTGGGCGGAGTCGGGGACCCGCACATTGGTGTAGCGCATGTAGCCGTGGCCGCCGGGGCCCTCAGCCTGGCCTGACCCGGTGTGCACGCCGCGGACGATCTCCACCCCTGGCGTGTCAGTGGGCACGATGAAGATGGATGTGCGCCTGTAGGGATCGGATGCGTCGGGATCGGTGACCGCGTAGACGATCAGGATGGTCGAGCCGTAGGCGCCCGAGGTGAACCACTTCTCCCCGTTGATCACCCACTCGTCGCCCTCCAGGTGGGCGCGGGTCTTGAAGGTGAGGGGGTCGGAGCCGCCGGTCGGCTCGGACATCGAGAAGGCCGAGCGGATGTCTCCGTTCAGGAGCGGCTTCAGCCACTTCTCCTTCTGCTCCTCGGTCCCGTAGTGGGCGATGATCTCGGCGTTGCCGGTGTCGGGGGCCTGGCAGCCGAAGACCGATGGGGCGAGGCGGTTTCGGCCGAGCTTCTCGTTCATCAGGCCGAGCTTGAGTTGGCCGTATCCCTGGCCGCCGAGCTCGGGGCCCAGGTGGCAGGCCCATAGGCCCTGCGCCTTCACCTTCTCCTGCAGCGGTTTGATGAACATCTCGCGGCCGTGCTGGCCCATGATCGCGCGGCCGAGCTCGGACAGGGGCTCGACCTCCTCGCGCATGAAGTCTTCGATCCAGTCGAGCTTCTTCTGGAACTCGGGATCGGTCTCGAAATCCCACGCCATGGTCGTCCTCCCTCGGCCGTCTGGGGCGGCCTCTGTTCGAATTTTCGGTATGTTTTCTGTTGGCCCTGGCAGTATCCGCCCCTTGTCCGGCAGGCGCAACCGCGGCGCTGGCGTGCTTCTGGAACGAAGTTTCGCGCCGCGACTTCAGCCTTCACCGACAGGAGGCGGTGAATGGCGGCGAGCGCAATACAGAGGGGCGAGGGCGCGCGGCTCGACCTGCGGGCGCTGCGCATCGGCGCCTTGCTCAACACCTCAAGCGGAAGCTGCGATCTGAAAGCGGAGGAGGACGTCAAGGCCATTCTCGAGTCCGAAGGGCTTTCGCCCGTCCGGGTCTGGTGCGGCGGTGGCGCCGACGTCGATCAGGCGGTGGCCGACTCCAAGTCGCACGAGCTCGACCTGCTGATCGTCCTGGGCGGCGACGGGACGATCCGCGCGGCGGCCGAGGCCTGCGGTTCATCGGGACCGCTGCTGATGCCGCTGCCGGGCGGGACCATGAACATGCTGCCCAAGGCGCTCTACGGAGACTTCAACTGGCGCGAGGCGCTGAAGGCGACGTTGGCCGATCCGCAGGTGCAGCCGGTGCACGGCGCCGACGCCAACGGCCACCGCTTCTTCATCGCCGCGATCCTGGGCGGCCCGTCCAAGATGGCCGAGGCGCGCGAGGCGATGCGCGAGCACGACCTTGCGGGCGCGGTCGAAAAGGGGGTGGCGGCGCTCAGGCAAGCGCTGACGACTGACCTGCGCTACCGGTTCGGCAATCGTCAGGACGTGGCCGAGAGCGTGGCGGTGCTGTGTCCCCTGACCTCACGGAGCCTGTCTAACGACGAAGAGGTGCTCGAGGCGGCCGCCTTCAAGGTGGAAGGCGCCGGCGACGCCCTGCGCCTGGCCTGGAACGCGACCTTCCGCGACTGGCGCGAGGACCCGACGGTCGAGCGGGCGAAGGTCCGCACTGCGGACGTCGAGTCCGACGAGCTCATTCCCGCACTTCTCGACGGCGAGACCTTCGAGATGGATCGCCACGTTCACATCGAGCTCGCGCCGGACGCCTTCCGCGCCTTGCGTCCCGCCGACGCGGCCTAATCCTCGCTGAGGCTGCGCGCGCCGGCGCCGAACCAGCCGAGGAAGCTGTCCCCGCGCCACAGCTCGTGCCCGAACGGGCTCTCTGCGCCGAAGGCGATCCGCATCGCCTCGCCATCGGAGAGGCAGTCGAGCTCGACCAACCCCTCGAAATCTCCATCCGCCCCGAACACGTAGAGCGCGTAGTCCGTCATCGCATCCATCGTATCCCGCTCGCGCAGCCAGCTCCGTTCATAAAACGCGCGAAACGCCGCCAAGGGCTCCGGTCGTGGTTTCACTGGCGCAACAAGTCGGCAGTGGCGCTTGGGAAAAGGCTGCACTAGCCTAGGGAAACCGCTCGAAGGTCCGGTATGACGGGCGGGCCGGCGAGCACAAGGGGAGGGGAAATGAAGAGGATTGTTCTCGCGCTGGCGCTTGCGGGACTGGTGGGCGGCTCGGCGGTGTCCGAGGCCGTGGCCCAGGGCGCGCGCCGCGGCGCCGAAACGCCCTACAAGGCGCCCCGCGGCCCGGGCGGCAAGCCGGACCTGAACGGTGTATGGCAGGTGATGAACCACGCCAATTACGACATCGAGCCCCACGCGGCGCGGGCCGCGCTGGCGTTCCGCCCCGGACCGTTCGGGCCTGTGCCGGCCAAGGAAGTGCTGGCGCTGGGCGCCGTCGGCGCCGTGCCTGCGGGTCTCGGGGTGGTCGAGGGGGGCGTCATTCCCTACAAGCCCGAGGCGCTCGCCAAGCGGAACGAGAACCGCGACAAGTGGCTGGAGCGCGATCCGGAGATCAAGTGCTACCTACCGGGCGTGCCCCGCGCCAACTACATGCACCTGCCGTTCCAGATCTTCCATTCCGACAAGTCGATGCTGTTCGCCTACGAGTATGCGGGCGCGGTGCGGAACATCTTGTTCCAGGATCCTGGCCCGCCGCCGGTGGACTCCTGGATGGGCCAGTCGGTGGCGAAGTGGGAGGGGGACACCCTCGTCGTCACGGTCACCGGACAGCTGGATTCCACCTGGTTCGACCGGGCCGGCAACCACCACTCGGCGACGATGACGGTCACGGAGCGCTACACGCCGACCGGGCCGAACGTCATGCGCTACGAGGCGACCATCGATGATCCGGAGACCTTCACCCGGCCCTGGAAGATGAGCATGAACCTCTACCGCCGGGTCGGGGAGGATGCGCGCCTGCAGCAGTTCAAGTGCGTCGAGTTCGTCGAGGAGCTGATGTACGGCCACCTGCGAAAGGAGCCGCTGCCCTGATGCGTGCGGCTGACTTCACACTGTATGTTCGAGTGACGACGTTGGCCGCCGCCTGGGGACGGCGGCGGCCCAAGGAGGAGTGAGATGATCGATCGCCGCGTACTGACCGCGCTCGCCGGAGCCGCCCTCCTGGGCGCCGGCGCGCTGGCCCAGCAGGCCTACGCCCACCACGCCTTCGCCGCGGAGTTCGACGCCAAGGCGCCGGTCCTGCTGCAGGGCAAAGTGACGAAGGTCGAGTGGGTGAACCCCCATGCCTGGGTTCACATGGCCGTCGTCGGCAAGGACGGCAAGACCAGCAACTGGATGGTGGAGGGCGGGACGCCCAATACCCTGCTGCGGCAGGGCCTCACCCGCAACACGCTGAAACCGGGCACCGAGATCGTCGTGCGCGGCTACCAGTCCAAGGACCGCTACTGCCAGCCGGCCTGCAAGGCCAACGGCCGGGACGTGACGTTCCCCGACGGGCGGAAGGTGTTCATGGGCTCGTCCGGCACCGGCGCGCCGCGCGACGGCTCGGACCCGACCGAACGCCCACGCTGATCCGGCTGCGGCTTCGGCCGCCGCTCCTGAAACTAAGAAGCCCTCCCAGCAACCGCGGGGAGGGCTTTTCTTGTATCCGCGCTCGGCGACGGCGGGGCCTACGAGAAGCCGATCCAGCGCCCGGCGATGGCCACCGTCAGCCACAGGCCGATGGAGATTATCGCGAGCAGCTTCAGCACCGCCGCATCAGGGCGGCGCTGCACGGCCGGGATCTTGATGGCGAAGGTGAAGACTAGCGCCGCGGCCAGCGTGGCCATCTTCAGCCAGAAGGCGCTGCGGTCGAGCAGCTTCAGAGCCTCGGAGAGGCCGAGGGTCACGCCGGTGGCGATCAGTACGCCCAGCGCCAGGTAGAGCCACGGGCGGGTGCTCTTCTCGACCACCGCCACCGACGGGGCCCGTAGGCCGAGCCCCAGGATGCTGAGGTCCAGCACGAAGATCGCCCCGCCCAATAGCGCCAGGGCGAGCAGGTGCACCGCCTCGACGACCGGGAAGAGCCAGAGGGACTCGCGCACCGCCGTGCCTACCGCGGTCGCTTCCAGCTGTTCGAACAGGGGATAGAGGTCCATGGCTCAGAAGGTCTCCGCGGTGCAGCCGGCGAAGGCCTTCACGAAGTCCGATTGCGGCCGGTCGCAGTCGTACCAGTTGTAGGCGATGAAGCGGCCCATCACGATGATGCTGAACCAGACGGTCAGCGAGAGGGTCGCAACCACCCGCGCGTTCAGCGGCGGCTTTACGCCCGTGTCCCACTTGTGGATGTCGCGCTGAACGCGCTTGTGGAAGATCCAGATGTTGATCGCCCCGACGATCAGCAGCACCAGCTTGATGCGGAACCAGACGCTGTGGAAGGTGCGGTCCGGAATCGCGAAGAACAGCAGCAGGCCCGTCGCGATCATGAAGACGAAGCCGGCCACCGTCCAAGGCAGGATGCGCGCCAGCATCTGCGACACCGCCATCTCTCGGAACGAGACGCCCAGCACCCGCAGGTCGACCATCGCGATAGTGCCCACGAACAGCATGATGCCGACCACGTGGCTCGTCTCGATGATGGCGTACATGTAGAGCGACTCATGTAGCGCGTTGCTCAACGGGTGCTGGTCGAGCCAGACCACGAACTGATGAAGCGACATTTGGATCGGTCCCCCCAAATCGGCGGCGCGCTGACGCCTCGCCCTTACTTTGGTATGTACTTGTCGTGGCAGGCGACGCAGCTCTCGTAGAGCGCGCCGCCGGCGGCGAAGAGCTTGTCCTTATCCTTGGCCTGGGCGGCGGCTTTGGCGACCATCGCCTTGTCGGCCATGCGGCCAGCGAGCGTCATCCATTCGCCATCGTCCACCGCGCGGCCGGGCAGCATCAGCAGGTTGGCGCTCTCGGCGACGATGGTCGCCCCGTTCTCCACCGCCAGCCAGCCTGCCTCGGTGGTCGGAAACAGCTCCCGCTCTCCCGCCTCGGTGATCTCGTAGCCGGATGCGGTCCAGATCATGTCGGCCGCCGGATCGACCACGTGGCCCATGATCTCCTTCATCGGCATGTCGAGCTTGTACGGCGGCGGGCTGGAACAGCCGGCCAGCACCGCGAGCATCGCCAGCGCAAGCGCGCTCCGCATCGGCCCTTCCCTCCAGCAGAATCCCCACCGCAACATACTCGAATTACGAACCGCGGCGAAACTTTGCCATAGCTACTGTTGGCGGCTTTTGGATTTCAGAACGGTGTTTGACGGGAAGCATTGTAAGGCGCGCGCAAATCGCATCTACGTTGCGCCGGCAACCACAGGGAGACCAGCGTGAGTGAAAGCGAGGCCGCCGCGGCTCCGCGAATGGGCGGACGCTTCCAGGCGCGCAAACAGGCGATCCTCCTGTCCGCCATCGCCGCGATCAACCGATGCGGCCTGCGCGGCATGACGCTGGCCGAGGTCGCCGCCAGCCTCGACCTGGTCCCGACGGGCGTCATCTACTATTTCCGCAACAAGGAGGAACTGGCTGCGGCCTGCTACCTGCGCGGCATCGGCCGGGTGAATGCGCTGCTGGAGACCGCCGCCGAGGCCTCGGACGCGGCCGGACGCATCGGCGCGCTGCTGTGCGGCTTCGTCGATCTGAAGCGGGCGCAGGCGCTGGGCGAGGCCGAACCGCTGGTGGACTTCGGCGACCTGGGCCAGCTGGGCTCATCGCGGGTCAGCGACGCCTACACGGACATGTTCCGCAAGGCGCGTGGGCTGCTCGACGGTCCCGAGACGGCGGGCCTGTCCCGGCTCGAGCGCAACGCGCGGGCCCACCTGCTGATATCGCAGGCCTGCCGGTCGGAGCGCTGGCTGCGCCGCTCGGAGCCGGAGGCCTATCCGCGCGCGGCCGCCCGGATGTGCGACATCGCCGTCCGCGGCCTCGCCGCCTCAGGCCGGGCGTGGGCGCCGACCCCCTTGCCGCCGCTCTCTCAGGAGCCGGCGAGCCCCACCAGCGGCGTCTGCCGGGCGGACTTCCTTCGGGCGGCCGCAGAGCTGATCAACGAGCAGGGCTACCTGGGCGCCTCGGTCGAGAAGATCTCGGCGCGACTGAAGGTGACCAAGGGCGCCTTCTACCACCACAACGAAACCAAGGACGATCTGCTGGTCGCCTGCTTCGAGCAGACGCTGCAGGTCATCCGCACGGCGCTGCGCTCGGCGGAGGAGCGCTGCGACAGCGCCCTAGATCGGCTCGCGTCGGCCGCCTGCGCGCTAGCGGCCCATCAGCTGTCCGGCCAGGCGCCGCTGTTGAACGCCTCGGCGCTGGCCTCCGCGCCGGACGCAGTCCGGACCGAGCTGGCCGGACGCTTCGAGCGCCTCTGCGACCGCTTCGCGGACCTGATCAGCGACGGTGTGGCGGACGGATCGGTCCGTCCCGTGGACGCCGGGATCGGCGCGCAGATGATCATCGCCATGATCAATTCGGTGGCTGAGCTTCCCATCTGGGCGCCGGGCGCGGTTCCTCAGTCCGCCGCGGGTCTTTATGTGCGGCCGCTTTTCGAAGGCCTTTTTGCGCAACCCGAGCCGGTTTGGCGGGCGGCTCCAGGACAACCCTGAATCAACGCTCCTCGAGCGGACATTTTTTTCGCGAACGTTAACCCCGGTAAGCCAAACTCCTCCCCGACAACTCTGGGGGGATCGATGGCGAAAGCCGCCGCAAAGGCGCCGCCGACCGAGGCCGGCAAGCCCGGCGACGACAGCGCCACGCGACTGTTCGCCGCCTCGGCGCGCAACCTCATTCCGCGGCTGCTCAACAATCTGGCGACCGCAGCGGTCACCGCGTTCGTCGCCGGGCCGGCCTGGGCTGGCGTCTACTTCGTCGCCGTGTGGATCCCAACCTTCGCCGCCATCTGGCTGATGGGCGTGATCCAGCGGGAGAGGGATCCGGCGCGGGCGTCGCGGCTGACCGACCTTCAGCTTGCGATCAACGTGGTGAGCGGCGCCTTCCCGGCCGCGATGGCTTATGTCCTTTGGACCTGGGGCGACGATCTGGCCAGGATCTATGCGCTCAGCTCCCTGTTCATCGGCGCCGCCTACGTCCTCCTTCACTATTACGCGGACAAGCGCGCGTTCAGGTGGCTGATGTCCCCTCACGCGCTGGCGGCCGTCCTCATCGCCGTGACGACGGCGGGGCTCCAACTGAGCGCCCAAGCCGTGGTGACGCTGCTCGCGATCGTTGTGGGGTCGGTGAACTTCTTCCATCTGTCGCGGCGGATGCTGGACGGCTCGCGCACGGCGCTGAGGCAGGCGCGCAGCCGGGCGCTCGAGGGTGAAGTCGCCGCCGAGGCCGCCAACGACGCCAAGAGCACCTTCCTGGCGATCATGAGCCACGAGATCCGCACGCCTCTGAACGGTGTCCTGGGCATGGCCCAGGCGATGGCTTCCGACGAGCTCTCGGAGCTGCAGCGCGACCGGCTGAGGGTGATCCACCAGTCGGGCGAGGCGCTGCTGGCGGTGCTCAACGACATCCTCGACCTCTCCAAGATCGAGGCGGGCAAGCTCGAGATCGAGGTGATCGAGTTCGATCTGGGGGAGGTCGCCCGCGGCGCCCACTCGGCCTTCACCGCCCTGGCGAACAAGAAGGGCCTGTCCTTCTGCCTCGACGTCGATCAGGCCCGCGGCGTCTACCTGGGCGATCCCACCCGCCTTCGGCAGATCCTCTACAACCTCATCTCCAACGCCCTGAAGTTCACGGAGCGCGGGGAGATCCGCGTCACCGCCGCCCGGCGCGACGGGGCGCTGGAGCTGGTGGTGGCCGACACCGGCGTGGGCATCCCGCCGGAGGCCCTCTCGCGGCTGTTCGAAAAGTTCGCCCAGGTGGACGTCTCCACGACGCGGCGGTTCGGCGGCACGGGCTTGGGCCTGGCCATCTGCCAGCAGCTCGCCCGGCTGATGGGCGGCTCCATCGAGGTGGAGAGCCAGCCAGGGCAGGGGAGCCGGTTCATCGTGCGCCTGCCGATGCCGCGGGTCGGAGAGGAGCGCCAGCGATCGCCGCTGCCCAGCCCGGAGGCGGTCCCCGCCGAGCCGGCCCTGTCGCTGCGGGTGCTGGCGGCGGAGGACAACAGCGTCAACCAGCTGGTTCTGAAAACTCTTCTCCACCAGATCGGGGTCGAGCCGGTGGTGGTCGAGGACGGCCAAGCCGCGCTTGAAGCCTGGGAGGCCGGCGACTGGGACGCGATCTTGATGGACATCCAGATGCCGGTGATGGACGGCCCCACGGCTGCGCGCCGGATCCGCGAGCGCGAGGCGGCCACCGGGCGGCCCCGCACGCCTATCCTGGCGCTGACCGCCAACGCCATGAGCCATCAGGTCAGCCAGTATCTCGCTGTCGGCATGGACGGGCACGTGTCCAAGCCGATCGACGCGGCCAGGCTGTTCCAGGCGCTGCAGGCTGTGATCGAGCCGCAGGACGAGGTTGTGGCTAGCCGGGTCGGCTGATCCCTACTTCGGAATCACCTGGCTGTCGGCGTCTGCGCCCCTGCTCTCGCCGCCGCTCGGCGAGTTCTCGGAGCCGACGGAGGGCGGCGCTCCGTCGCCCGGCGAGGTGACGACGGAGGGCGCGCCCCCGGCCTCGCCGAAAGCGGGGGTCTGGCCGCTCGGGCCGCCGCTGAGCGCGCCGGTGGCGGCCGGATCCTGCGAGGCGGCCGCATTCCCCGAAGCCACGACGCCCGCGGCGCCTTCCGCCGACTCCGGTGGCCCGGAATCCCCCTGGCCGCAGGCGGCGAGGGATCCGGCGACGGCGACGGAAGCGAGCCAGGGAGCGAAGCGGAGATGCGGCATGACGTGTGGTCCTCGATGATCGACTGTCGTCTCGGGAAACGCCGCAACGCCCATCGGGGTCCCCCGCAAGCAGCGGGGCCTCCGCGCTGACCCGCAGGTCAGGTCAGGCATGGCGGGAAGATGGCGGCTCGGCGGCGATTGAGGTGCTCCTACAGTGGGGAAAAGATTCTGGGGTTTTCACCTCCCAGTAGAAAACATCGAGGCGCGCCCGCCATTTGTTGAAACTGTCGTGTTAAAGGTTTATCAACTAACAGCGGTCGCTCGGGCTGCCTCCTCTGCTCGGCAGGGGATGGGAGCGACCCGTTCCTCCCGCCTTTTGGGGGCGGTGGAGTCAGGATGGCGTCACGAGACAAAGGGGTCCGTGTCGCCGGGATGGTGGGCAGATGTCGGATCCGTTCAAGGATCAAGTGATTGCGCTTATTCCGCCTCTTCGGGGGTATGCGATGAGCTTGACGGGGTGCAGCTCGGACGCTGACGACCTGGTGCAAGACGCGCTGATGCGCGCCTGGCGCTCCAGGAACGCCTTCGAAATGGGCACGAACCTCAAGGCCTGGCTGTTCAAGATCGTCCGCAACACCTTCTACACCTCCGCGGCCAAGCGCCGGAACACGGTGCAGGACGTGGAGGGCAAGCTGGCGGCGAAACTCGCCTGCAGCCCCGAGCAGGAGTGGCGGCTTCAGTACGGCGAGCTGCTCAGCGCCATGGACCGGCTGACGCCGGACGCCAAGGAGGCGCTGCTGCTGGTCGTCGCCTCCGGGCTCTCCTACGACGAGGCGGCGGAGGTCTGCGGCTGCGCGGTCGGCACCCTCAAGAGCCGGGTGAACCGGGCCCGCGAGCGGCTGGCCAAGCTGGTCGACCGCGATGTTGGCCCGCAAGTCACACCTGAGAAGATTCCGCTACCTCGCGTTGTCTACGCTTAACCACACCGACACGTTTTAAAGCTAAGGTCCCACAACAGAGCCGGGCAGGGGGCGTCCTGCAGCGGGGGACCTATATGTTGACTGTAGCTTCTTGGAGCCGCGGCCGTGCGGCGCGGTTGGCTGGCGCGAGCGCGATCGCGATCCTCGCCGTCTCGTTTGCAGGCGTCGCAAACGCAGAAGTCGATCCCGAGGTCGCCGCGCGGCTGCAAACTATCGAGGCGCGCCTGGCCGAGCAGGAAAAGCGGCTCGCCGAGAACGAGCGGCTGATCTCCGAACAGCGCATCGCGCTGCAGGGCCTGCAGCAGGCCAAGGACATCCTGCTGGGCGAGCTCGACGAGGTTCGGGCCGGCCAGACCGAGGCGCCCGCCAACACCAACTCACAGTTCCAGGTGGCCCAGCAGTCCGGCGACCGGCCGCTGCCGACGGGCCCGGTGGGCGAGGCCCCGCCCGCCCCGGAGATCCAGGAGCAGGACGTGGCCGCCCTGCCCGAACGCGCGGGCGTGCTGACGCCGCGCGGCCGGTTCGTGGTCGACCCGTCCATCGAATACGTGCGCTCGAGCGCCAACCGCCTGGTGTTCCGCGGCATCGAGATCGTCCCGGGCATCAACTTCGGGCTGATCGAGGCCAATGAGGCCGACCGCGACACCATCGCGCACAACCTCGGCGTCCGGTATGGCGTGACCAACCGCCTCGAGCTGGAAATGCGCGGCGGCTGGGTGTGGCGCGAGGACCTGATCACCACGGTTCAGCAGCGCGACAACACCTTGACGCGGGTGCGCCGCCTGAACGGCGAAGGCTGGGGCGACCTGGAGCTCGGCGCGCGGTACCAGCTCAACAGTGGCTCGGGCGGCCTGCCGATCTTCGTCGCCAACGGCCGCCTGAAGGCCCCGACCGGGGAGGGGCCCTTCGATCTGAGGTACAACGAGGCCGGCGTGGCCCAAGAGCTGGCGACCGGCTCCGGGTTCTGGGGCGCCGAGGCCGGCGTCACCATGCTCTACCCCACCGATCCCGGCGTCATTTTCGGCGGCCTGACCTACGTCTACAATCGGGCCGAAGACGTGAACAAGATCATCGGCGGCGCCCGGGTGGGCGAGGTCGATCCGGGCGACGCCATCGGCATGAACATGGGCTACGGCATGTCGCTGAACCCCAGGTTCTCGATCTCCTTCGGCTACAGCCACAGCTACATCTTCCCCACGGTGACCCACATCGGACCGATCGTCCCGCAGGATGGTGAGCCGTCCGGGATTGACGCGCGCTCGAACGAAATCCACGTGGGCTCGATGCTGATGGGTTGGTCGTTCCGCCTGACGCCGCGGATCACCCTTAGCAACAACTTCGAGTTCGGCGTGACCAAGGACGCGCCGGACATGCGCTGGGTGCTGCGTATACCGTACCGGTTCTAGCTGACGCGCTGATCGCGCGAAAAAGCGAACGCCCGCCAGGTTCGGCGGGCGTTCTTGCTTTCGGGTGTGGCCGTTAGCAGACGGCCGGTCGATCCGAGGCCGGCGTTCACCAGCGCCGTACCGATCGCGTCGTGCAGGTTCATCTGCAGCTGATCGTTGAGGATCTGCTGCTGGAATTGTTCCAGCTGCGGCATCACGATCTGGATGTCCGTCTCCAGACGGATGTTCTGATTGCTCGCGGTGTTGAACACCATGTTGGTGAACGAGCCGTCCGAGATGTTCTGGATGATGGCGGTGGCGCCGCCGGTCTCGCCCGCCACGACCATAGCGTTGCCCCCTGTCAGGGTTCCTAGGTCGATACCAAGCTGGGCCGCGGCGTCTGCGACCTGCTGCGGGCTCTGGCCCTGCGTCGTCGCCGCGACGACAAGCGCGCCGATCGGATCGTCTAGGTCCGTGGGCGTCGCGTTCGTGGCAGCCTGCAACTGCGCCGTAGGATTGTCGGCCAGGTCCAGCGCGCCGCCGGTCGAACCGGCGAGATTCAGGGGGCCGGACGACGGGGAGTTTTGCGGCAGGGGAGAGGGGATGGCCTTGGCGTCGGCGAGGGCGTCGAAGACGGTGTCCAGGCTCGGATTGTTCGGGGGCACGAACTGGCCGGAGAGGCCGACAAGGGTTGCGCCGCTCTCAGTGGTGGGTTTCGTGTCCTGGACGGCCTTGTCGATGCCGGCGCCGACATTCTCCGCGACCGGCTGCATGCCCGGAAGACTCTGCAACGCCTGCTGACCGGCCATTTGGACGGCGGTGTTGGCGGCGCCGAGATCGATCGGAGTGTTCCCGCCGATGTTGGTGGCGTTCTGGATGGTGTTGCCGATATTGGAGATCACTGACTGGACCGGCCCCTGTGGCGTCCATGTCAGCTGGGTCTCCATGGCGATCTGACCGTCGATGATGGTGCGAAGCACCGCGCCGAAGTTGATCTCGCCGTAGGGGGTCATCAGCCCGCCGCGTTCGCCGGCGAGCTCGGTCGTGTCCATCGGCACCAGGTCGGCTTCGAAGGCCTCGAGGTCCTCGGCCTGGGGGATGGTCTCGGCCAGCGCCGGCTGGGTGGTCAGGGCGCTGGCGGCCATGAGAAGCCCCATGAGCATGGCTTGGCGCATTGGGGCCCTCATTGCAGGAAGCCTTGCAGGTCGGCCACCGGGGCGATCTGGTAGTAGGGGCGAAGCTGGCGGTCGAAGGCGGCCAGCGACTTGTCGCCCAGGCGCTCGTCCAGCGGCGCGGTGGCCCAAGGCCGCCATTCGTCGGCACGGTTGAACGCCACCTTGGGCGGCGGTACGCCACGGATCATGAAGGCGACCCCGTTCCAGATCTTCTCGAACTCGGCCCACTCGTAGGTCTTCAAGCCAAGCGCCGGGTCACCGACGAGCACCTTGTCGCCAAGCATGCCCTTGATGACCACGAAGTGCTTGTAGTTGCCGATCTTCACGACGGTGATCGCGGGCGTGCGCAGCTTCTCGATCTGCGCGCGGGTGAGGCGGTAGCCGTCGGCCCGAAAACCCTTGGCTTCCAAGTACTGCTTCATGTCGAGCAGCGAGAAGCCGACCTTGCGGATCTTCTCCTGGTCGCCGGCGGCGTACATGGCGCGGAAGATCGTCGCCTCGTCGGTGTTCACGCCGTAGTGGTGGGCGAGCAGCGTCGCCAGGGCGGCGGAGCCGCAGCTGTAGTCGTACTGCTGGCGAACCACGGTGCGGAAGGGGATCTCCGCGACAGACCGCACATTGACGAAGTAGCTGTCGCCGCCCTCGACCAGCGACACCTGAGCGGCGGCCGGCGAGGTGGAGAAGCTTGCGGCGGCGGCCGCAATCAGCGCGGCGGCGCCAAGGAGTGTCCTGTTGCGCATCCCATCCGATCCTTCGGCTAGTTGCCAGAGTTGATGGTGATGTTGATGCTGCCCTGCAGGTTGCTTTGGGCGCCCGTGTTGATCACGAAATTGCCGACACCGTTGAACCCGCGCAGGGCGTCGCCGCTCACGTTGACATCCCCGGCGATCACGCCGCCGTTGATGATGTTGTCGCTGTTGGTGGCGTTCAGCTCGGACATCGACAGCGCGCCGTTCTCGACGGTGGTGCTGTTGTCGATGTCGATGTCGACGTCCACGTCGACGTCCGCCCCCTCGCCGTTCATCTCAGCAAGGTCGGTGAGGGTGACCGTTCCCGCGTCGCCACCCACTTCGGCCGCGGCGACTTCCGCGCTGGCCAGGGTGTCGGCGATGGGATCGTGTTCTGCGGCGGCGGTCGCCGGAAGGCCGGCGAGCGCGAGAAGCGCAAGGGCCGGCAGAGTGTAAGAGAGCTTGCGGATCATCACTGTGACGCGGCTCTTGACCGCCCCCCGATAGAGGAACTTCGTAGAAAAAGGCGCCAGGTCGGCGTGCGCCCACGCCGACCTGGCTGTTAGGCTTAGTCGCCGAAGCGGATGTCCGAACCAGCGGTCACGCTGGTGGCCGCTTGGTTGGCGGAGCCGATCGAGGTGTCCATCGCGATGGTCGCGATGCCGGTGAAGCCACGGAAAGCATCGCTGTTTTGCGTGATGTCGCCGGTGTTCAGGTCGCCCTGATCGTCGCTCAGTTGCAGAGCGGCGTCTTCGAAGGTCGCGCCGGTGACCGTGGCGGTCAGCGACTGCGAGGAGACAACCGAGTCGTCGATGTCGGTGGAGTTGTCGATGTCGACTTCCACGTCAACTTCCAGGTTGAAGGTCTCGTTGTCGCGGTTGTCGCCGTTGTAGTTGGCTTCGTTGTCGCGGTTGTTGCCGTCGTCACCGTCGTTGCTCGTCAGGGTGTTGCCCGACGCGACCGGACCCACCGAGGTGTTGTCGCGGTTGTCGCCGTTGCCGTCGTTGCCGACCAGCACCACGTCGTCATCCGAGTTGAACGAGCCGTTCAGGTCGTCGTCCGACGAGTTGCCCGAGGCGATGTCGCCGACCGCAACGTCAACCGAGTTGTCGCTGTTGTCGTTGTTCTGGTTGGAACCGTTGTTCTGACCAGCGTTGTTGTTGTTTTGGTTGGTGCCGTGGTTCGAATTGTCGGTGTCGTTGCCGGAAAACAGCGAGTTGCCAACGTTCGAGTTGTCGTTGTTGTCGTTGTTGCCAACGTCAGCGTCAGCCAGAGCGGCCGACGACATGGCGAGGCCCATGGCGATCGCCGAAGCGGCGATGAGATACTTTTTCATAAAAACACCCTCCCGAGGGTCTTGGTGAAGTTCAGTGGAGGCCCGTCCTCCGGGCCCCAGAACCTCAGCCTTGGCCATTAGTTCGGTTCACAAAAACGTGATCACGAAACTGGCTTGACCCGTATCCGTTTGATACGCCCCCGATTCTTGGTTAACCCCGTTCGCCGAACAACCCAAACTGGGCGAGGAGGGCTCAGGCCCGGGTGTTCTGCCCGGAAAACAGCAGCGTCAGGTCCCCGCCCAGGCGGGTGAGCGTCAGCGGGCGCAGCTCCGTCATCCGCCGCATCCACGGGTTCCGGTCCCGGTAGCGGGCGTCGTAGATTTCCAGCCAAGCGACGTCGCCGGCGTCGAAAGGCCCGCCGTTGCGGCCCAGCGGCTCCTGCTCGGCGCCTGCCCGCTGAGCTATCCGCTCCGGGTTCTCGATGCCCGCAAGGGTGAACCGCACCAGCCGATGCAGCGCCCCGCCGTGCACGTCGTAGAGAGAGCGGCCGTTCCGGGCGCCGATCTCGGCCAGCATGGTGAGCGGCCCCAGGGCGTAGGCGTGGTAATAGAGCGCCCGCTTGCCGCGGCTGAGCTCGAGGGGCAGGGCGCCGTCCCGGTCCACCTGCCTCAGGCCCAGCTCGCCGCTGTCCAGTCCCCAGTCCAGCAGCCGCGTGGAGCCGGCCGCCACGCCGGCGCCGGCCGCGGCCAGGCCTGCCCAGTAGCGGTGGTTGTTGCGGGCCGAGCGCTGCTCCGGATCCTTCTCGTCGTAGAAGTCGCGCACTTCGTCGCCGCGGCGGTCGAACCACTTCTCGATGTCCCGGCGGCCGTCGTCGTCCGGATCGATCGCCTCGCGCACCTGCATCCAGGCGAGCGACATGGCCGCCACCGAGGCCGAGCGGTTGAAGTGGGCGGTGTCGGACTTCATCTCGTCCAGGGCGTCGGCCTTGGCCCAGCGCCACAGCATGCCGCCCGCACGGGCGGCGTGGGCGGGGGTCTGGCCGCGCGAGCGGACATAGCGGTTGGCGTGCCGCACGACCTCCCGCTCGAAGCTGCGCAGCGGGGCGACGGCGCGCTCGTAGGCCTCGGCGGCGTCGGGGTCGACGTCGGCGCGGGCCGGGTCGTCGCGGACGTAGCGGGAGTCGCCCGACAGCGAGATCACCGGCTCCGGGGTGTCCACGGCCCGGTCCAGCTTGACCAGCTTGGCCGGCGGAAAGGCGGCGAACGGCGGCCGAAGGTCGGCGCGGGCTGAGGCGCAGGCGCCGACGGCGGGGACCAGCCACGAACTCGCCCCGGCGAAGATCAAACTGCGCCGGGAAAACTGCGCCCAGTCGGCCATGCCAAACTCCTTAGACAATGCGGGACCCCGATGCGTCCCCCACCCCTAAAACGTTCGGCGCTGCAAAACGGTGCAGGCGCTCAGTAAGTGCGCCGCAGCGTAACCCCGATGGCGGTGTTCTCCCGGTCCTGCGAGGGCAGGTTGGACTCGTTGTTCAGCTGCTCCAGCCCGACCCTGACGGTGGTCTGCTCGTCCAGCGCCACCTCGGCCCCAACGCCCAGCCGCAGCCGGTCGTCCTCGCGGGCCCCGGTCACGCCCGGCGAAAGGGTGCGCGAGCCCTGGTACTCGACGTGGGTAAAGCCGGCCGAAACGTCGCCGGACACCGGCCGATCGCCCATCATGCCGAGCCCGAAGCGATAGCCGCCGCTGACGCCCGCCGCCCACGACTCCCGCGACGGATCCTTCGCCCCGCGCCAGTCGTATTCCAGGTTGGCGAAGGGGCCGTAGCCGTCGTCGCGGTTGGAGGTCAGGTTCAGGTCGAAGCTGTAGCGCCACGCGTCGTATACGTCGCGCTCGTCGTCGCGCTTGGCGGCCAGGCCGGCGGCGCGCAACTGGAAGCCCTCGAAGGCGCGGCGGTACTGGGCCCAGACGCCGAGGTTGTCGTGCAGCGCCTCGCCGCCCCGCCAGTGGTGGTAGTAGTAGAGCCCGAAGCCGACATCCGCCGCCTGGTCCGGCAGCCGGAAGATCGGTCCCGCGCGCAGCGTCAGGTTCACGCGGTCGATGTCGTCGAGGTCGAACTGCTCGACGCCGCTCAGGCCGCCGCTCACCATGAAGTAGTCGTACTTGTCGTTGAGCATGCGGCGGTATTCGAAGTTCCCGCCCCAGATCAGGGCTTCGTCCGGGAACTCCTCGCCGGCCGGGAAGCCGAGGTCCTCGTCATCTTCGTCGCGGGCGGCGCTGGCCACCGCGATGGCGTCGCTGTCGTGCCGCAGGCCGAGCGTGAAGGCGCCGCGAAGGTCGTTCAGCGGCGTGGCTTCCACGTAGCTCGCCCGCGCCTCGGCGGCGGAGGT
>NZ_DATAGM010000134.1:0-2530 GCF_036263695.1 Phenylobacterium sp. | reverse complement strand
CCAGCGCTTGCGGCCCTGGGCGTCGGTGTATTCCCGCGCCGGCTTGGTCACCAGCCGGAAGCCGTTGTAGTCGAGCCAGTCCACCAGCGGGCGGATCGGCGAGTACTCCTGATCCTCCACCAGGGCCGTGTAATAATAGGCGCGGATCAGCTTGCCGCGCTTGCGGAACTCCTCCAGGAGCTTGCGGTAATCGATGTCGAACCCCAGCCCCTTGGCGGCCGAATAAAGGTTCGCGCCGTCAATGAACAAGGCCAGCCTGTCCGTGGGATAGAAGGTCATCCTTGGAGGGGGTCCTGCTTCTAAGGGAGCGCTAGAGTCTTGGATCTGGACGAAATCGTCGTAGTCGCCCTGGGCGGCAACCTTGCGGGGAATTTCGTCTCGTCCGAAGCCCTTCTGGAGGCCGCCGTGGCCAAGCTGGTGGAGGCGGGATTGCCGGTTCTGGCGCGGTCCGGCTGGTGGCGTTCGGCCGCCTGGCCTGACCCGTCAGGCCCTGAGTATCGCAACGGCGTCATCCTTGTCGAGGCGAACCGGGGGCCGGACGCCCTTCTGAACACACTATTTCAGGTGGAAGCGGCCTTCCGGCGGACGCGCGGGCGCAAGAACGCGCCCCGCACCCTGGACCTGGACCTGATCGCCTACGGCCGGCTCGTGCAGGAGACGCCGGGCCTCACTTTGCCCCACCCGCGGGCTCACGAGCGGCGGTTCGTTATGGGCCCGCTGGCCGAGGTCGCCCCGGGTTGGCGCCACCCCGAGCTGGGCCGCACCGCCGCGGAGTTGGCGGCCTGCGCAACAATCGGCGCCGACGCCCACCCCGTCAGCCGGTCCTGAACCGGAAAACCGTTCCGTTCCAGTTGCTTGCATCCGTCAGATCTTCCAGGCCGGAAAGCCTCGGCTGGGCCGGGATCACGCCGCGCCAGAAGGCCAGCGCGCCGGTGTTGCGGCGCGCCACGGCCACCTCCCACACCCCCGGATGCTGCTGGAAGACCTGGCGCGCCGCAGCCGCGCCGACGCCGGCCCGGCGATGTTTCCGCACGACGAAGAACTCGGCCACGTTCCAGTCCACCGGCCTCGCCCCATGGTGGTGACGATTGATCCGGCAAAAGCCCGCCAGTCGCCCGGCGGCCCTTAGAAGCAGCGGTACGCGGTCGGGGTCGCTCCAGTAGGATTCGAGGTAGGCGTACGGCTCGAAACGCCCGTCTTCCCCCAGCTCGCCCTGCTCGGTTCCGGCCCAGTGCTCCGAGAAGTCGTGGGTGTAGAGCTGGAACAGATTGGCCAGCGTCGGCAGCCCGCCTGGCCCGGCCCGTTCGAGACTGACGTCGGTCATGGCGCGCCCCCGGTCATGCGGCATTGCACAATCGCCCTTCGACCGCTATCTTTCCAGGTTCTTCCTCCCCGCTAGAGAGACTCCATGGCCCGCGTCACGGTCGAAGACTGCATCGAGAAGGTCCCCAACCGCTTCAGCCTCGTGCTGCTGGCGGCCCATCGCGCGCGCGCCATCTCGTCCGGCGCTCCGCTGGCGGTGGACCGGGACAACGACAAGAACCCGGTCGTGGCCCTGCGCGAGATCGCCGAAGAC
Organism: Phenylobacterium sp.; assembly: GCF_036263695.1. GTDB lineage: Bacteria > Pseudomonadota > Alphaproteobacteria > Caulobacterales > Caulobacteraceae > Phenylobacterium. The sequence continues at coordinate 954 of NZ_DATAGM010000134.1, read as the reverse complement.
GTGGTGGACGCCGAAGAGATGCGCGAGAGCCTGATCGGCACCCTGCAGCGCGTCGACGAGCGCTCCGAGGCGGAGGAAGAGGCCGAAACCCTGGCCCTGCTGGCCGACCCGACCCACATGCAGATGAGCGAGCTCGAGCTGGTTCGCGCCCTGCAGAGCGACCGCGATGGCGGTCAGGAGGAGCGGTACTGAGCCTGCCCGGCGCAGATCCGCTCCCTATCGAGGCGGCCCGAGCCGCCGCCCCTCCCAAAGACGCGCCCGCTCCGCGGCCGAAGTACCTTCGCCAATACGAACTGATCGAGAAGGTCAAGTCGTACGACCCCACCGCCGACGAGGCGCTGCTCAACCGCGCCTACGTCTATGCGATCCGCATGCACGGCTCGCAGAAGCGGGCCTCGGGCGACCCTTACTTCGCCCACCCGATCGAGGTGGCCGGGATCCTGACGGACTACCGGCTCGACACGGCGACCATCGTCACCGCCCTGCTGCACGACGTGATCGAGGACACGGTCGCCTTGCGCTCGGATATCGCCGAGCGGTTCGGCGACGAGATCGCCGAGCTGGTGGAGGGGGTGACCAAGCTCTCCCAACTCGAGCTGCAGCACGAGCACACCCGCCAGGCCGAGAACCTGCGCAAATTTATCCTGGCCATCTCCAAGGACGTGCGGGTCCTGATGGTCAAGCTGGCCGACCGGCTGCACAACATGCGCACGCTGGAGCACATCAAGAGCCCGGCCAAGCGCGAGCGGATCGCCCGCGAGACCCTCGACATCTACGCCCCCCTCGCCCGCTCCATCGGCGTGCACCGGATCTGTTCGGAGCTGGAGGAGCTGGCCTTCGCCCACCTCAATCCGGTGGCCCGCGACGCCATCCGCCGCCGGCTGGAGGCGCTCCGCACCGAGCAGGGCGGCGCGGTGGCCATGGTCTCGGGCGAGATCGCCTCGAAACTGGAGA
>NZ_DATAGM010000133.1:0-6902 GCF_036263695.1 Phenylobacterium sp. | reverse complement strand
GAGCTGCTCATGACCGGATCGCCCCACGCCGCCATCGCCTCAGGCAGGGTCGCCGTCATCACCGGCGGCGTCAGCGGCATCGGCCTGGCCGCCGCGCGCCGCTTCGCCGCCCTCGGCTTGAAGCTGGTGCTCGCGGACGCCGATGGCGACAAGCTCAAGAGCGCCGAAGCCGACCTGGGCAAAGCGACCGACGTCCGGACGCTTCACTGCGATGTGGCCGACTTCGATCAGCTCCGCGCCCTGGCCGACCTCGCCTACGGCTCCTTCGGGGCCGTCTCGGTGCTGATGAACAACGCCGGCATGGGCGGCTTTGCGGCCCCGCCCTGGGCCGAGCTCGATAAGTGGCGCCGGCTCGTGGACGTGAACCTCTGGGGCGTGATCCACGGCGTCCAGGCGTTCGTGCCGCGGATGCTGGAGGCAGGCGAGCCGGGCCTCGTGATCAACACCGGCTCCAAGCAGGGGCTCACCGGCCCGCCCGGCGCCTACGCCTACAACCTGTCGAAGGCCGGGGTGCGCAGCTTCACCGAGGCGCTGTCGTACGAGCTCTCGCGCACCGAGGGCGCGCAGCTATCGGCGCACCTGCTGATCCCCGGCTTCACCTTCACCGGCCTGACGCGCGCAGCCGAAAAGCCTGCCGCCGCTTGGACGCCGGACCAGGTGGTCGACTTCATGCTGGCGGCCATCGAGCGCGGCGACTTCTACATCCTCTGCCCGGACAACGAGGTGAGCCGCGAGATGGACGAGAAGCGGCTGCAGTGGACAGCCGATGACATCATCAAGAACCGCCCCGCCCTCTCTCGCTGGCGGCCGGAGTTCGCCGAGGCCTTCGCTCGTCACGTGGCGGACTAGCCGAACGCCTGCTGCAGTCTCTGCTGCTGGATGCGCGCACCCTTGCGCTCTCCAGCCGCGCGGGCGACGTATCTCGGCCACTTGGCCGGTGATCCGGTCGAGCGCCTCGCCGGTCTGATCCACGAGCTGCACGCCCTGGCCCACCTGGGCCATGGACGCGTCGATCAGGGCCTTGATCTCCTTGGCGGCCTCGGCCGAGCGCTGGGCGAGCGCGCGGACCTCGGAAGCGACGACGGCGAAGCCGCGATTCCGGCTTGCCTGAAGCGCCGCGCCCGCTAATGATTGCAATATGCAATCACTAATGAGGGCGCCATGAGCCTCGTCCTGCACCTCCACCCGCTCTCCTCCTACTGTTGGAAGGTGCTGATCGGGCTCTACGAACTCGGCGCGCCGTTCGAGCCGCGGATGGTGAACCTGGGCGACGCGGACGCGCGGGCGGCGTTCGCGGCGCTCTGGCCCACTGGCAAGATCCCCCTTCTCGAAGACGTGGCCGCCGGCCGGGTCATCCCCGAAACCTCCATCATGCTCGAGTACGTGGACGCGCGGTCGGCCGGCCCGGCGCAGCTGCTGCCCGAAGCTGTGTCGGCGCGGCTCGACGCCCGGCTCTGGGACCGTCTGTTCGACAACTACGTGATGACCCCGATGCAGAAGATCGTCGCCGACCGGCTGCGGCCGGAAGGCGCTAAGGACCCGCAGGGCGTCAAGGAAGCCCGCGCCATGCTGGCCATGGCCTACGGGATGATCGACGCGCGGATGGCGGGGCGCGACTGGCCGGCGGGCGAGGCCTTCAGCCTGGCCGACTGCGCCGCCGCCCCGGCGCTGTTCTATGCTTCTATCGTCGAGCCGATCCCGGCCGGGCTGCCGCACCTCCCGGCCTATTTCGAGCGCCTGCTGGCGCGGCCCTCCGTCGCCCGGGCGATCGACGAGGCGCGGCCATGGTTCCAGTACTATCCTTACCGCGAAGACATGCCGGCTCGCTTCCTGGAGCCGGCTGAGGTCCGAGCCTGATCCATTTGGCGGAGCGCGCCGCCCTGACTGGGCGCGCCTGCATGCGACCTCAGAGCGCATGAAGGTTAACTGTTCTGGAATCTTGCTGAGGCACATGGTCGCCGCCTCAACGAGGATCACCTGTGCCGCCCGTCGTCTCCCGCCTCGTCTCCTTGTTCCCGCAAGGATTGGTGCTGCCGTCGATGCTGGCGCTGGTGCTTGCGCCAGTGCTTTTGGCGGCCGTCTTCCTCGAGGTGCGGGAGCAGTTCGCCCAAGCCCGCGAACTGGCCGCCGCCGTGAACCGCTCCTACGAGGAGCGGCTGCAGCTCAAGAAGGTGTTCTCGCTCGTGCAGGACACCGAGATCGGCCAGCGTGGCTACATTATCACTGGGCAGCGGGCCTTCCTCGAGCCTTACGAGGCGAGCCAGACCCAACTGGCGGCGGAGCTGCAGACGCTCCGGACTCTCGTCAGCCGTCCGCCTGCGGACGGCGAGCCGGTCGCCGTCGAGAAGCTTGAGTCGCTGGCCAGGATCGAACGGCTGATCTCCGCCAAGCTGGCGTTCTCGCAAGAAAGCGTGGCGCTGAGGGAAGCCGGCGGCGACGCTGTCAGCGCCGTGGCCTCCGGCGAGGGCAAGCGGATCATGGACGCCTTCCGCGCCGAAGTGCGAATCCTGGAGGCGTCCGAGGCCGAGGGCCTGGATGCGCGCGTCCGGGCCGCCGAGAGCCGCGCCCGCACGATCGAGAGCTTCATTACGGTCGCGCTGGCAACACTCGCAGCGCTGCTGCTGGCGGCTGTGATCCTGGTCCTGCGCCAGTGGCGCCAGCGGCAGGACCTGCTGCAGCGCGAGCGGCGGTCCGCGGCGCGCAACCTGGCCATCTTCGAGAGCGCCACGGACGCGCTCATCACTTTCAACCGTTCGGGCACCATCGAGAGCGTCAATCGCGCCGGCGAGCAGATGTTCGGCTTCAGCCGGGCCGAGATCGCCCGCCGCGACGTGGGCCTCCTTCTCGATCTGCCCGCAACCAACGAGCTGTTCATCAATCGACTGGCCGGGCCCGGGGGGATCAGCCCGGGGCTCTCCAGGGAATATGTCGGCCGCCGCAAGGACGGAGGGACCTTCCCGGCGGAGGTCTCCCTCGGCCGTTTTGAGCTCGACGGCGAGGTGTTCATCGTCAGCTCGATCCGTGACATCAGCGAGCGCCGACGCGTGGAGAAGCTGAAGTCCGAGTTCGTCTCGACGGTCAGCCACGAACTGCGCACGCCGCTGACCTCGATCGCCGGCTCCCTCGGGCTGCTGGTGGGCGGTGCGGCCGGAACGCTCCCCGAGCGCGCCGGGCGGCTGCTGGCGATCGCCCACGCAAACTGCCAGCGGCTGGTTAGGCTGATCAACGACATCCTCGACATCGAGAAGCTCGAGTCGGGGCAGATGGCTTTCCGTTGGGGGCCGGTCGACCTGGCGGATGCGGCCCGACGCGCCGCCGAAGGCATGACCGGCCTCGCAAGCGAGACCGGCGTAGCGCTCCGCATCGAGACTACGTCCGTCCTCCCCAAGGTGGTCGGCGACACGGATCGGCTAGCGCAGGTGGTCTGGAACCTGGTTTCGAACGCGCTGAAGTTCTCGCCGAAGGGTGCCGAGGTGGAGGTCAGCGTCGAGACCGGCGGCGAGGGCTGGCCCCGCCTGACGGTCCGCGACCACGGCCCCGGAATACAACCGGAGTTCCGAGAGCGGATCTTCTCGCGCTTCGCGCAGGCCGACAGCTCCGACACGCGCGCGAAGGGCGGCACCGGTCTGGGGCTGGCTATCTCGCGCCAAATCGTGGAGCGGCACGGCGGGCGCCTCTGGTTTGAATCCGAGCCCGGCAAGGGCGCGACCTTCATCGCCGAGTTCCCGCCCGGGGCAACGCAAGCTGCGCCCTCCGGGCCCGCCGCCGCGGCCGCTCAGCCGACGCCTCTCGCCCAGCCGGGCGGTGGGCGGCCAGTCGTGCTGCATGTGGACGATGACGCGGACGTACGCGAACTGGTCGCCCGTGCACTACAGCCCTACTGCGACGTCGAGTCGGTGTGCGGGCTCAGGGAGGCCCGAGAGCGGCTCGGCGGCCTTTGGCCGGACCTGGTGGTTCTAGACGTCGGGCTCCCCGACGGCTCGGGCTTCGCGCTGCGCCCGATCCTGGCGCAACAGGGACGGCGCACGCCGCCGGTCGTCGTGTTCTCGGCCCAGTCGGTGGCGCCCGACGAGGCGGCCCAGGTTGCGGCCGTGCTCACCAAATCGCGGGAGTCGCTGGACCAACTCGTCTCGACGGTGACGACGATCCTTGAGAGTGGCGAGCTCAGGAAAATGCACGCATGACCAATCTGAAGGTTCTCTACGTCGACGACGAGCCCGACATCCGTGAGGTCGCCGCCTTCGCGCTCGAGCTGGATCCGGGGATCGAGCTGAAGACCCAATGCTGCGGCTTCGACGCGCTCACCATGCTCAGCCAGCTCGAATGGCGACCGGATGTGCTGTTGCTGGACGTGATGATGCCGGAGATGGACGGCCCCACCACGCTGGCGCAGATCCGCCAACTGCCAGGCTTGTCGCAAACGCCGGCCGTGTTCATCACCGCGCGCGCGCAGCCGCAGGAGCAGGAAGCCATAAAGGCGATGGGCGCGGTCGGCGTGATCACCAAGCCTTTCGATCCCATGACCTTGGCCAGCGACCTGCGGCAGATCCTGTCCGGCCGATGAGCGATACGATGGCGGCCTTTCGCGCCCGGTTTCTGGCCCGGTGCCGAGACGAGCTGGAGGTGTTTCGCAGCGGAGCGGACGGCGAGCTTCGTGCGGCCTCCCATCGCCTCGCGGGCATGGCGGGAACTGTCGGCTACCCCCAGCTCAGCACCCTCGCGCAGCGCCTCGACGAGCAGCTCTCGGAGGGGAAGCCGGCCGATCCCGCCGACCGGGCGGCGCTCGTCACGGCGATCGAGGCGCTGATCGGTTAGGCGCGGGCGAAGCCCTTCCGGGTCATGGCCCCCCAACTCTCGGACTTGCGCAGGAACTGCCACAGCCCGCGGATCCGCCAGAAGTTGTTGAGCTGCCGGTAGCCGAAGTTCTCCAGGACAGCCGCGCCTAACAGGATCAGCAGATCGCGCGACCGCGGGAACCGGCGCAGCTCGGCCTCTTCCAAGGCCAGTGAGGCCACGCTCACCGCCACCCCGAAGCCGAATGTCAGCCCCAGAAGGGCGAGCAGGTAGTCCAGCGACAGCAGCCCCATGGCCCAGAAGAGCGGGATCAGGAGGTAGCCCAGCACCTCCACGACCGGGCCGATGACGTCCACCAGCAGAATGTTGCCGAACCCCAGCGCCCCCACCCGGCCGTAGCGGGGGCTGAACAGCATGTCCCGGTGCTTGAAGAAGGTCTCCAGGGCGCCGCGGTGCCAGCGGGACCGTTGCCTTCCCAGTACGGCCAGGCTTTCCGGCGCCTCCGTCCAGCAGACCGGCTCGGCGACGTAGCCGATGCTGTACGGCCGGCCGAGGCGGCGGTAATGCTTGTGCAGCTTGACCACCAGCTCCATGTCCTCGCCGACCGTCCCGAGCGAGTAGCCGCCGACATCGAGGACCGCCTGGCGGCGGAACAGTCCAAAGGCGCCCGAGATCACCAGCAGGGCCCCGATCCGGCTCCAGGCGAGACGGGCCATCAGGAAGGCGCGCAGGTACTCCACCGTCTGCATCAGCGCGAGCAGGTTGCGCGGCACGCCGACTTCGAGCACCCGGCCGTACATGACCTTGCAGCCGTTGGCGATCCGCACGGTGCCGCCGACCGCGACCGTCCGCTCCGGATCTTCCACGAACGGGCGGACGGCTCGGAGCAGCGCGTCTGGCTCCAGCAACGAGTCGGCGTCCATCGAACAGACGATCGGCGTGCGCGCCAGGTTCAGAGCCGCGTTCAGGGCGTCGGCCTTGCCGCCGTTCTCCTTGTCGACCACCACCAGCCGGGGCTGCCGGGCGCCGGCGTAGACGCCGCGGATCGGCTTGCAGGGCGCCGTCAGATGGTAGTGACGCTGGACCGGCTCGAGCTCGAAGGCCTCGATCAGCACCTTCAGCGTGTCGTCCTTCGAGCCGTCGTTGACCACCAGCACCTCAAAGGCGGGGTATTGCAGCGACAACAGCGAGCGGACGCTCTCCACGATGGTCATGGCTTCGTTGTACGCCGGCGCCATCAGGGTGATGGGGGGCGCCGCCTCGGCGTACCGGCGCCAAAGCGTGCCCGGCTGTCCGACGGGCGGCGATTTCGAGAGCGCTCGGGCCGCAAGGATCAGCTGCCATAGGTAGACGCCGCTCTGCAGCAGCCCCGTCCCGATCACGATCGCCGCAATCCCCGTGGCGATCTGCTGTGCGATGACGGCGGCCTGATCCATGCTCACGCCGCCACAGCTTCCGCCAGGGCGCGCGCGGCGGCGCTCCGAACCAGCTCGTCGTGCTCCGCCTGCGCCTTGCGCAGCGCCAGAAGGCCGGCCGCGCCCAGGCGGCCGAGCGCTTCACCGGCGCGAAACCGGACCCACCACTCCGGATGGCCCAGGAGCGCCACAAGCTCCGGTGTGAGGGCCGCAAGGCCTGCGGCGCCCGCCGCTTCCGCGCCCGCCAGCTGCACCGGCCAGTCGTCATCGGCCAGCGCGGCGCGGATGGCCGGCTCGCTGATGGGATGCTGCAATCGCCCCAGCGCCCGCACGGCGGCGGCGCGCACGTCCGGATCGGGATCGCCTGCGGCCTCGATCAGCGTGGGAAGCGCGGCGTAGTCGCCCGCGCCGCCGATGGCGTCCACCAGCAGCGCCCGCGTCTGCGGCCCGTGCGCGCCGCGTAGGGCGGCGGCTTCGGCGGCGCGGGGCTGGTCCGCCACGACTCTCCGGATGAGGTCGGCGAGCCTCGTGGATGGCTGCAGGCCCGCCTTGTCCACCTCGGCCAAGAGGCTGGCCAGCGACGGCGGAGCGCCGCAGTCGGCCATGGCCCGCCAGGCCGTGTAGCGGACCTCCGGGTCCGGGTCGCCCGCCGCCGCCTGGAGCGCGGCGATCGCGGCCGCCCCCCCGAGCACG
>NZ_DATAGM010000132.1:0-4439 GCF_036263695.1 Phenylobacterium sp. | reverse complement strand
CCGACCCCGGCCAGGCCGCATCGTCCGACCGGCGGCCGACTACATGGACGTGAAGCTGAGGCGTGAGGTTGCCCAGCTGACCCACGTTCAGCTTCTCCACCGTCCGGCCGAGCGCCGTCCCCACCGCCCGCACGGCCCCGGCCGCCAGCACGACCTCATCGAGCAGCCGCGCCCGGTCATCGCGCGACAGCTCCTCAATCTCTCTGACGTCCTCCACGCGGGGGATCAGCACCAGCCAGGCGAAACGGGCGTCGCCCTGCAGGCGCACGTGGCTCAAAGGAAGGTCGCAGACGGCGTGCGAGGTGGCGACGAAGGCGCGGGCGAGGTCGAAAGCCATTCCTCGCCAATACCCCGTCATCCCGGACGGCCGAAAGGCCGATCCGGACCCCAGGCGCGCGGACGCTGGCTCCCGGCTCTCCGCTTCGCTACGGCCGGGATGACGGGTATGAGGTGGCGCCCGTTTCCGCCCCGGCAGCCCGCATGCGCCTCTTCCACTTCTCCGACGATCCGGACATCCGGCGCTTCGAGCCGCGGCCGGTGGCCGTACCTTCCGAGCGCGGCCCAGGCCGAGACTGGCTGAACGGGCCGCTGGTGTGGGCGATCTCGGAGGAGCGGCAGGCGATGTACCTGTTCCCCCGCGACTGCCCGCGCATCCTGCTCTGGCCGACGCCGCAGACGAGCTCCGAGGACCTCGCCGCCTGGTTCGGCGGGCGCAGCTGGACCACGCTGGCCCACATCGAATGGCGCTGGTTCGAGCGCCTACGCACCGGCCGCCTCTACCGCTACGAGCTGCCTGCCGAGACGTTCGAGGATCTGGACACCGCCGGCATGTGGGTCTCGCGCGGGGCAGTCGATCCGATCGCCCTGGAGGTCATCGACGACCTGCCGGCCGCGCTCGCCGCGCTGGACGTCGAGCTGCGGATCATGCCGACGCTCGCGCCGCTGAAGGACGTCTGGTCGACCACCCTGCACGCCAGCGGCATCCGGCTGCGCAACGCCACCGGATGGGCCGAGGCGGGGGCGCCGACCCCCAGGCTGCTTGCGAGCCCGGAGCCGAGCGGCTAGACCGCCCGCCGACCGATACCGCCCTTCCGCTACGGAGCTAGTTAATGCCTACCAAGACCCCGGTCCGCGTGGCCGTCACCGGCGCGGCCGGCAACATCGGCTACGCCCTGCTGTTCCGCATCGCGTCTGGCGAGATGCTGGGCAAGGACCAGCCGGTCATTCTGCAGCTCATCGAAATCCCCGCCGAGGGCCCGCAGAAGGCGCTCAAGGGCGTGGCGATGGAGCTGGACGACTGCGCATTCCCGCTGCTGCAGGACATCCAGTTGCACGACGACGCGGCGAAGGGCTTCAAGGACGCCAACTGGTGCCTGCTGGTCGGCTCCAAGCCGCGCGGCCCGGGCATGGAGCGCGCCGACCTCCTGAAGGACAACGGCAAGATCTTCATCGCCCAGGGTAAGGCGATCGACGAGAACGCCGCCGACGACGCCCGCATCGCGGTGGTCGGCAACCCCTGCAACACCAACTGCATGATCGCCGCCAGCCAGGCGCGGCGACTGCCCAAGGAGCGGTTCACCGCCATGGTGCGGCTCGATCAGAACCGCGCGGCGGCGCAGCTCGCCAAGAAGGCCGGCGTGCCGGTGACCGACGTCTCCGACATCTTCATCTACGGCAATCACAGCCCGACCATGTTCGCCGACTTCACCCACGCCAAGATCGGCGGCAAGCCGGCCGCGCAGGTGATCGGGGACGAGGCCTGGCTGAAGAACGACTTCCTGCCCACCGTCGGCAAGCGCGGCGCGGCGATCATCGAGGCCCGTGGCCAGAGCTCGGCCGCCTCGGCCGCCAACGCCCTCATCGACCACGTCCGCGACCTGGCGACCCCCGGCGTCGTCCACGCGGTGGCCGTGCCCTCCACGGGCCAGTACGGCTTCGCCGATGGGGTCTGGGCCGGCATGCCGGTGCGCTCCACGGCGAACGGCTACGAAATCGTCACCAGCTATCAGATGGACGAATTCGCGAAGTCGAAGATCGCCATCACCAACGACGAACTGGTCGGCGAGCGCGACACCGTCAAGGAAATGCTGGGCTAAGGGGCTCGGTCGCGTCTTATCCTCCGCTCACCCCGGCGAAAGCCGGGGCCCAGCCTGAGGCGACGCGGACGGCGAGTCCGTCTGAATCCCGGCTTTCGCCTGGATGAGCGGTTTCGAGGGAGCCTATTCGTCCGCGAACTCGGGCGGAGGGATGACGATCTCGTCCGGCTCGTCGAACGCCCGGTCGTCGGCGAATCCGGGGTCCGGGATGGACTCGGGTTCGAAGCGGAGCTCGGCGCCTTCCTCGGCCTGTTCGGCCCGCGGCGGCGGGGCCTCGTCTCGGCGCGCGGTCTCGGGGCGCGGTTCAGGCCCACGGGCCACGACGACGGTGGGCGCGCTGGCCCCCGGCGGCAGGGTCTGCAGAGGCGCGGCCTGGACCGGCCCGCCGGGAACCACCGGCGCGCGGCCGGGCCCGACCTCGATCTGGACCACCTCGTCCGCCTTCAGCCCCAGACCGTCCTCGTCCGGCACGTCGGGCTTGGCGAACAGTCCGAACACCACGCCCAGGACCCCGGCGGCGGCCACGCCCGCCATCAGGATCTTGCCGGCCGGGCTTCCGGCCCCGCGGCGCAGCGTCCGCGCGGGAGATGAGAAGCCGTTATAGACTCCGGCGGGGATGGAGCCTCGCTGGCCTTCGATCGACATTCGTATGTCCTTTGACAAGTCCCGCGGTCGGAATGGGCGAGCCGACTCTGCGGTTGCAAAGGCGCAGGACAGAATTGATCGGCCGGGTGCTAGAAACCCTCCTGGGCCTCCAGCGCCATGTCGTTCAGCTCGGCGGTCCGCTGCTCGTAGATGTTGGCCACGGCGTCGGGCGAGCGGCGCGCCGCCTGCTCGCGGATCGACAGCCAATCGTCCTGCTCGGCGCGCAGGTAGCGGCGCGGAACGCCCGCGGAGACCGCCCGCTCGTAGGCCTGGGCCAGGCGCCGGTCGGCGGCGGCCAGCTGCGGATCGGAACAGACCATCTCCTCCGACCGGCTGCTGGCGTAGCGGCAGTCGAAGCTCGGGCGCGCGCGCGGCCGCGCCGGCTCGGGCTCGGTGCGGGCGGCGAGCTGCGGCGCCTCGCGCGCCGGCTCGGGCCGGGTCGGCGGGGCGGCCGGGCGGGTCGGGGCGATCGCCACCTGCGCCGGCGGACCGAGCCTGGGCGGCGCTTGGGCGGCGGCGCGCGGCGTGACGGGCGCGGGCTGCGGCGAGGCCGCGGCGACCTGCGGCTCGGAGGGCCGCGTCGGCGGCAAGGCCGGTGGAGCCTGGCGCTCGCCCTGCGGTTCGTCGCGCACCATGACCTGCACCTGAGGCAGGGTCGGGGCGTCGGCGATCTGCGGGGCCGGCTGCATCTTGACCGGCTCGCCGATCAGGTCGGGGCGGGCGACGACACCGAGCACGGCGCCCAGCGCGACGGCGCCGGCGACGCCCAGCAGCAGCGTCTTCTTCGATCCTTTGCGTCGCGGCTCGCGGGCCAGCGGCGGGGGCTCTGCCGCTGCGCGCGGCGGCGGCGGCGGCGGCGGGGACGCGGCGGCCTGGCCCGGAGGGGCCAGCTCGAACACCAGCATCCGGTCGCCTTCGGGGTTCTCTTTCGGGATGAATTCGCGAGGTTGGTCGGCCATGGTCGAAGCTGCCTTGATCACCTGGGCCCGGCGGGGGAGGCTCGGGGGTCCATCCCGACGTTGCCGCGGAGCGCCTGAATTGGACCTGAACGCATGAGCCTGGGCCCGACGCTCCACACCGAGCGGCTAATTCTTCGCCCGCCCGAGCCTGTTGACCTCGAGCCCTGGGCCGAATTCGCCGGCGACGCGGAGGCGGCGAAGTTCCTGGGCGGCGCCCAGCCGCCGGAGGCCGCCTGGCGGGTGATGTGCACCATGACCGGCGCCTGGACCGTGGCGGGCTTTTCAATGTTCTCGGTGATCGAGAAGGCCACCGGCCGCTGGGTCGGGCGGCTCGGGCCATGGCGTCCGCTCGGCTGGCCGGGAACGGAGGTCGGCTGGGGCATCGCCCGCGATTTCTGGGGCCGCGGCTACGCCACCGAGGGCGCGGCGGCGGCCATCGACTGGGCGTTTGACGCGCTCGGCTGGAGCGAGGTGATCCATTGCATCGACGCGGCGAACTTCAACTCCCAGGCGGTGGCCAGGAGGCTCGGCTCGACGGTGCTCCGGCAGGCGATGCTGCCGCCGCCGCTCTCGGCGCCGGTGGAGGTCTGGGGGCAGAGCCGCGAGGCCTGGCGGGCGCGCCGCGGGGGGTGACCGGTCGGTCCGCTCAGATCCAGCCCTTCTCCCGGAGCTCGCGCGCGTAGGTCCGGCTGACCGGCGCCTCTGAACCGTCCTTCAGCTTGAGGGTCGCCCGGCCGTC
>NZ_DATAGM010000131.1:0-3805 GCF_036263695.1 Phenylobacterium sp. | reverse complement strand
GTCGTCGTGGAGCCCGGACTTTCCTCGAGCTTGAAGCCCGCGATCGCCCGGCCGTCTGGTCCGCGCGGAAGGTGAGGCCTCGAAGCCCCGGGGTCAACTCGCCAGGCGGGCGTAGATCAGCTGGTCCCAGAACCGGCCCTTCCAGTAGGCGTGGTCCCGAAGCCGCCCCTCGCAGGTGAAGCCGAGCCGCTCCAGCAGCCGCGTCGAGCGCTCGTTGCCTTCGGTCACCGTCGCCTCGATCCGCCGGAGGCCGATGCGCTCGAACCCGAAGGCCAGCACGGCGGGCAGCACCTCGCTCATCACCCCCTGACCCCAGAAGGTCACCGCCAGGTCATAGGCCAGTTCGCCCCGCCGGCCGCGCTCCAGCTCCAGCGCGTTGAACCCGCAGGTGCCGATCAGCCGCTGGCCATCCCTGGACCGCACGCCCCACCGGATCCCGCCGCCGTGGGCCAGCAGGCCGTCCGCCCAGGCGACCACCGCCTGCGCCTCGCCCAGAGTCCGCAGCGGCTCGATGTCCATGAACTCGGTCACCTCCGGATCTCGGAAGTGGGCCAGCAGGCCGCCGGCGTCGCGTGGCGTCAGCGGACGGAGGATGAAGCGGTCGGTCTCGAGCTCCAGCGGGCCGTCGGCCCAGCCCATCAAGCGGCCAGCCTGAGCAGCGCGATCAGCCGCGCCCGGGTCTCGCCATCGGCGATCCCGTCCACCCTCTCCGGGCGCCAGTGGCGCTGGAAGGCCCTCACGATCGTGGTGGTGTCGGCGTCGAACCGACAGGACGGGGCGCAGTCGTAGCCGAGGCGGGTCAGCCCCGCCTGGAACGCGAACACCCCGGCCCCCTCCTCCCCTTCGGCCAGCGGCGCGCCCGGCGCGGGCGGCGGCTCGGCCCACAGGCCATGGCCGGCCTGCGCCAGCCGCTTCCAGGGGAACAGCTCGCCCGGATCGATCTTTCGATTTGGCGCGACATCGGAGTGGCCGACGATGTTGCGGTCCTCGATGGTCCAGCGCCCGCGGATGTCCGCCACCAGCTCGAGCACCGAGGCGATTTGCGCCTCCGGAAACGGCCGGTAGCCGAACTCGTGGCCCGGATTGACGATCTCGATGCCGATCGAGGCGTGGTTCACGTTGCGCTCGCCGCGCCAGAAGGAGACGCCGGCGTGCCAGGCCCGCCGCTCCTCGGGCACCAGGCGGAAGATGCGGCCGTCCTCCTCCACCAGGTAGTGGGACGAGACGCCGGCCGCCTCCTCGCGCAGCCGCGCCAGGGCCGCCTCGCCCGTCTGCATGCCGGTGTAGTGCAGCACCAGCATCCACGGCGGGGCGGTGCGCTCGTCGAAGTTGGGCGAAGGCGCCTCGATGAAGGTCACTGGGCTCGGTTCCTGACAGCCAAGAGAAGCGGCATGACCCGGTTGGGCCTAAGCGCGATGATCAGCACCCCGGCGAGCGCCAGGGCCGTCCCCGCCACCATCCGCCACCCGAACGGGTCGTTCGTCACCAGCACGCCGAGCAGGATCGTGGCGAGCGGCGTCATCAGGGTCAACGGGCTGATCAGGTTGGCGTCGTGCCGCTGGATCAGCCCGTAGTAGGCGGTGTGGGCCACCACCGAGACGACCACCGCCGAGAACACCACCGCCGCCGCGAACGGCCAGCCGGCCGCGATGGCGGCTTGATGGGCGCCCGGCTCGAAGTGGAGCGTCAGCGCGGTCAGCGGGAAAATGGAGGAAAAGCCCACCCAGGCCTGGAACTGCAGCGGCTTCACCCCCTCCACCTGCTTCATCATCACCGCGCCGAGCGACCCCAGGAAGGCCGCGAGCGCGATATAGATCAGCCCAACGGACATGGCGAAGCCGTCCGGATTCCAGATCACCAGCATGGCCCCGGCGAAGGTCAGCGCGATGCCGAGACCCCGCCGCCAGCGCAGCTTCTCGCCGAGGATCAGCCACGACAGCAGGGTGGTCATCGGCACGCCCAGCTGCAGCACCACCGCCGCGGCCGAGGGGGTGGAGGTCTTCAGCCCCACGAAGAACACCGCGAAGTTGCCGCCGCCCATCAGCAGGGCGACGACCACCACCCGCCAGAGCGGCCGCGGCGCCGGGAACAGCCAAGGGAAGGTGATGGCCGCCACCAGCGCGAAGCGCACGGCCGCGTAGAACAGCGGCGGCGTCGCAAGGTCGCTCACCACCAGCTTCGAGATGATGTTGTTCAGCGCCCACAGCAGGCACACGCCTACCAGCAGGGCGAAGTCGCGCAGGGGCATCGGCCGCCGTTAGGCCGCTTCCCCCGCGCAAGGCAACTCACGAGCTGCAACGAATTGCAGCGGCCGGGTGCTCACCCGCCGTAGAAGAACCGCTCCTCGACGATCTTGCCGTTCTTGACGGTGTAGACGCCGACCTCGTCCATCTGCATCCGCTCGCCGCTCGCCTTCTGGGTCACGTCCATGGTGAACCGGACGGCGAACTGGTCGCCGTGGACGTAAGGGCCGCCAACCTCGACGCTGTTGATCTCGTGGGCGTGGGCCCACTGCTCGCCCTTTGAGCGCACCGCAGCGATGCCTCGCGTGACGGCGCCCTCGCCCATCGGCTCGAGGCTGACGACGGTGTCGGCCCAGTAGGTCTCTCCCGCCTCGTCGAACTGGCCCGCCTTGAGCAGGGCGGTGAAGTCCTTGGCGATGTCCTGGGTGGTCTGGGCGATGGCTTCGATGGTCATGTCCGTCCTCCTCGTTTCGAGAAGGCGACCCTAGCCAGGGCCTGCCGCCACCATGCTGTCAGCAGCCTCTACCCCCCGCCGCTTCGCGGGAGGTAGGGGCTAGGAGGGAGAGGTCGTAGTCTTAGGCCGCCCGGCTGAGCGACAGGCCTTCGTACCGGGCCAGGTGATGGTCGGTGTTGCCGAACGCGGCTTCGATCATCGTGGCGCGCTTGAAGTAGTGGCCGATGGCCATCTCGTCAGTCATGCCCATGCCGCCGTGCAGCTGGATGGCGTTCTGGCCGACGAACCTGCAGGCCTTGCCGATCTGTACCTTGGCCGCGGAGGCCGCCTTGGCTCGCTCGGCCGCGTCGTCGGAGGCGACCTTGATCGTCGCCATGTAGGTCATCGAGATCGACTGCTCGACGTTGATGAACATGTCGACCATCCGGTGCTGCAGCACCTGGAAGGTGCTGATCGGCGCGCCGAACTGCTTGCGCTGCTTGGTGTACTCGAGGGTGCCCTCGTGCAGCTTGGCCAGCACGCCGCAAGCCTCGCCGCAGAGCGCCGCGACCGCCTCGTCGACGACCCGCTCGACCAGCGGCAGCGCCTGGCCCTCGGGCCCGATCAGCGCCTCGCCCGGCAGCGCCACGTTCTCGAAGTAGACCTCCGAGGCGCGCTGGCCATCGACGGTGGCGTAGTCACGGGTGGTGACGCCCGGGGCGTTCTTCTCGACCACGAACACCGACACGCCCTGCGCCTCCCGCTGGGCGCCGCTGGTGCGCGCGGTGACGATCAGGTGGCTCGCCCAGGGGGCGCCGACGACCACCGCCTTATGGCCGTTCAGCTTCCAGCCGGCGCCGTCCTTGGTCGCCGTGGTCTTCAGGTCGGAAAGCGCGTAGCGGCCCTGCGGCTCGGCGTAGGCGAACGCGAACACCGCCTCGCCGGCGATGATCTGGCCGATGAGTTCGGCCGCGCCGGCCGGCTTGCCGTGCTTCAGGAAGCCGCCGCCGATCACCACCGTGCCCAGGTAGGGCTCGACGACCAGCTTCTTCCCGAACTCCTCCATGACGATCATGTTCTCGACGTAGCCGCCGCCGAGACCGCCTAGCTCTTCGGAGAAGGCGGCGCC